>WRKZ01000031.1 GCA_009777835.1 Oscillospiraceae bacterium
GAAAGGTTGTTAAGTTTGAATAAGAGCTCACGGGGTCGGCGGCTTCGCCGTCGAGCAGGTGAGCTTGACAGGTTTGAATTCATGCCACTTTGTGGCAGAAAGGCATGGTCATAAAAATGCAGGAATATAATAAAACTAAAATCAAAGTCCTTGGCGGGAACGCCGGGAGTAGCAGGAAGCAGGGCGAAGTTAGGTCGCCCTCTTCGGTGCGTCCGGACGAAGCGAAGTACGTCAATCGGGAAAATAAATCTCCTGCAAAAAATCCTGTACAGGCTCGTAAAACGAACCCTAAATCTATACGTAAACCCGACCCGAAGGTCAAGAAAACAGCTAAAACCGAAAAAAACAAGAAAATCAAGAGGGCCAAACCCATTCCCGGCGGCAGACGCGTTCAGAGAAGTTGGAAATGCTACATAATCCACATTACGCTCGCGACGGTTCTGTTTATGGCGAGTATCGTTGCGCTGTCGGTGACTATGTGGTTCAATGCGGATAGGGTGATTCTGAAAGGGGACAGCATTTATTCGCCGGAAGAAATCCTGAACTGCGGGAATATCGAAACAGGGGTGAATCTGTTCCGATTTGATTCCGCTACGGCACTGACTAATATAGAAGAATCCCTCGTTTATATAGAGAACGTTACCATTAAGAGGGAATTCCCGTCGGCGATTGTCGTTACGGTTGAACCCACCGAAACGGTGTTCAATATAGAGTACGAAGGAAAATACCTGGAGATTTCGAGTAGCGGGCGAATACTTTCATTGTCACATAGCCGTCCCACCGGTTTGATTGTGAGCGGATTCATCCCTAATGAGCCTACGATTGGCGGGTATATCGACTGTGCCGTGACCGGGCAGGTGCAAACCGAACTCGTGTTTAATCTGGCGGATTTGGTGGACAAACACTCCCTGACCGAAATCAGCCGAATCGACGTGTCGGATAAATTTGACGTGAAACTGTTCAACGGGGAAGATGAACGGGTCGAGGTCAAACTGGGTTCGCCGATTCAACTGGACGGAAAGTTTGCAATGGCGGCGGAAATCATTACCGAACAAATCGAACCCAATGAAAGAGGGGTTCTGCGGATTTCGAATCCGCGCCGCGGGACTTTCCGCCCCGAAATGGAGTAGGTATTACAATTAGCTGCGTTCTTCGACAGTATATATAGTGACAAATTTCTCGCAAAACACAAAATGTAAAAAAAATTTTAGAAAAAGGCTTGTAATTCCTAAAAAAATTTGCTATAATTAAAACTATGTAGAATGAGAAAGCGGAGGAAAGGTAATGGCGATTATTTACGAAACCATGGAACTCGTTGAAGAACCCGATGAAATCGATGGAATTGAGGATTCGGTATACGACGTTAAAATCAAGGTAACGGGCGTAGGCGGCGGTGGCGGAAACGCACTCGAATACATGGCGAGAAACGGGATTGATGGTGTGGAATACATAGCGGTCAATACCGATGTTCCGGCTTTGCGAGGAAAAGACAAGAAACTCATGCGTCGTCTTCAAATAGGGAAGAAGCGCACAAAAGGAAGAGGTGCGGGCGGAAATCCGGAAGTCGGGTGTGAATCGGCACAGGAGGACAGGCAGGCGATTGAGGCGATGCTCGACGGGACTGCTATGGTCTTTATTTCTGCGGGAATGGGCGGCGGAACAGGTACCGGGGCTGCTCCTGTCATTGCGGAAATTTCCAAGGCTATGGGGGTTCTCACGATAGGGGTGGTTACGAAACCCTTCGATTTCGAACGCCAGCAGAAGATGAATACCGCACTCAAAGGCATTGCCGAAATGCGCAAGCACGTCGATGCGTTGATTATAATCCCGAACCAGAGTTTGCTTAAAATTAACGAACAGGCAATTAATGCCAAAACTGCTTTCGAGATGGTTGACAACGTTCTTTATAAAGTCGTGAAGAGCATTTCCGAGCTTTTGAACAACACCTCTTACATGAACGTTGACTTCGCGGATTTGGAATCGGTCTTGAAAGACTCCGGCGATGCGCATATAGCAATCGGAGAGGCGAGCGGGGATAACAAAGCCGAAGAGGCTGTTCAGCAGGTGATTAACAGCCCGTTACTCGAGACTTCGATTAACAACGCGGGGAAAATCCTTGTTCACGTGACCATGTCGGAAGATACTATTCTGACCGATTTGGACGTGGTAATCGATAAGCTGACCGCTGCCGCACATCCCGATGTTGAGGTTATTTCGGGTTGCGAAATCGACAGCGAGAGAAAAGATACCATGATTGTCACGGTTGTGGCAACCTCGTTTAGAGTGGATTCGGGAATTCCCGCTAAACCCGCCGTACCGCAGTACTCGACCGAGCCGATTAACACCGGAAAAACTCAGCAATTGCAGGAAGCACATTCGGTCTTTGCAACCGGCGGTGCGACCCGCGGCGACCCACTCGACCAGTTTATCACGCAGAATTTAGAATCGTCGGATGCCGACCCGTATCAGGCATTGGAAGAGATTTTCAGAAAAAGCTGAATGAAAAAATAAAATTCCCTTCTTATTCGATGGATAAGAAGGGAATTTTTGTTTCGAGTAGGTTCAAAACTTGAACCCTCATCTGCCGCTCCGTCGGGCAGATAGTGAGGGAAGTGAATTCCCTCACTATCTGCACCCGTTATACATGCCGCTGAACGGACTTGAACCGTTACACTGTTTCCAGCGAGGGATTTTAAGTCCCTTGTGTCTGCCAATTCCACCACAGCGGCTTAAATTGTGAGTTCCGACAGAACGCAGATAATAGTATACCATAAAAGACAGTGCTTGTCAATGCTTTTTGCAAATAATTTCAGAAAATTTTACAGTTGGTTTAAATTCCCTTGACAAGTCCCGCAAAATAGTGTAGAATAAGGTCGTACGAAAAAAACCAACCAAAGGGGGTACTTAATAAATTATGGCTATTATTAACATGACCGAAAAAATCGTAGATGCGCGAATAAACGCTTACCTTCCGAAATCCGGCTGTTGCGACTGTGAAATGTGCATCGAGGATATTAAATGCGTTTCGCTCAACAAACTCCCCCCGAAATACGTCAGCACACCTAAAGGAGAGTTGTTTTCCAAAGTTGACCAGACGGTTCGGCAAAACACGGTAGACGTTGACATTGCGGTAATGAACGCAATCGAATTCGTGAGAGACCATCCCAGGTGTTCGCCCAAAAAGGATTAGCCGGGATTAGACGGCAAACTCCTTAAGCAATGCCTCTTCACTCATAGCGGACGAATGTGCGGGCCCTTGATACCAGTCCAACTTTGAAACACCATCCTTGTTTTCGAGTTGGGATACGTCTTCGAACGATTTCACACCTACGCTGACCGAATTCTTCCGCGCCATTTTTGCAACGTTCTTGACGTAGGTTTCGCTGAAATCGTCAACCCCGGAAGTGAAGAATGTTATATCGGCCTTCGCTGCGACAATTCCCGGGTGTCTAAACAGTGATGCCGCCGTGTAGTGCGAACCCACATTATCGAGAATGATTCCCACGCCCATTATGTTAAGTTCGCCGAGGACACGGATGAATCTCTCGTAATTAACCGCCACCATACGCTCACTAAACTGGATTGCCAAACCTTCGGGAGGGAATCCGGTCTCGGTGAGTGCATTTTTGATTATAGTCGTAATGGTTCCGGTTGAGAGCAGACGTTCGGTCGCGGTGACGCTTACCGTGAATTTCGACAACGATTCATTCTGACGGATTTTCTTGCAGAATTCACACGCTTTTTTGATTAGCCACAGATTAATCTGAACATCAATCCCCATTTTTTCGGCGGTTTTCATAATCATACGTGACGGGAAGTCCCGCGCGCCGGAAGACTCACTCGCCGCCAGCAAAGCTTCACACGAGATGAGGTTGCGCTCACCCTCCGACACGGAATCGTAAACGGGAATATAATTAACGGTAAGCCCTTCCATATTATTTTTGCCGGCTTTTTTGAGAATCCGTGCGCAGGCATACCCGTCAATGTCGTGATGCTCGGTGTTAATCGGCTTTTCGGCGGCAAAGAATGCGTAGGTGTTCCCGCCATATTCCGCTGCCTTGTTCATGGAAGAAATAGCAATTCTGCAAAGCGATTCGGCGGTCTTCGCCGCACCGGACAAATCCGGATAAAGCACTGCCCCCGCAGTGACTTTCAATCTGTATTCCACTTCATTCCGAAGCCAGGACTTCTTTTCGAAACGTTCTGTGAAATCCTTGCAGAATTCATTCACCGCGCTTGACTCGGCGTTTTTGAAGAGGAGCATAAACACCTCATCCGAAAACCGATAGGACTCGGCTTTCAATACCTCGTAATTCGCAATGTACTCGAGGATTTTCATGTTCATCTCGTCCGAAAAGCCGATTCCCACAAAGTTTTCCATATCCTTCATATTAGGAACGGTAAACGCAACCAACGCACCCGATTTTTCGGGATTCCCCGAAAGCTCGCCCGCCAGTGTGTCAAACAGTGAAGTCTTGTTTTTAATTCCCAAGACTTGGTCGTGATAAGCCAGATTGTGCAGTCGCTTGGTTGTATGGTCAAGCTTTTCATTGTCTTTACAGCGCAGAATCACCGCTGCGATGATTTGCGAAACACTCCTCAAAAGTCGCTTCTCGGCATGAGACAGGAATCTGCTCGGCTCGTTGATTATATAGACGACCATTCCGTATTTAGAACCATCTCCGTTGAGGTTAGAAGCCACATAAGATGAATATTCCAACCCGAACAGCCCGTGTTCCGGGTTGTTGGAGAAATAGGTCTCATAATTATTAAGCTCTTCCACCAAAGACGGTTCGTCATCATACCCGAACTCACACACACCGGAGGGTTTTTCCGTCCCGCTCGTGGAGAACCACTCATAAACCGACTTGTATTTTCTCTCCCGCGCGAAATCCTCACACACCATAATCCGGGAAAGTTTCATGAACTCCCCGGTTTTTTTGACGACTTCTTGCACAGTCGAAAAAGAATTACGTTCATTCAGCAGTTGAGAATAAATCCCGTTCAACAGCATTTGCTGTTCAATTGTCTCACTCAAGAGTTTGTTTGCGTGTTCGGTATTTACCATTTCATTATACAGCATCACGCAGGAATTTGCGAATTTAGACAGGTTCTCCGCTAAAACCTCATGCACCGGCGAATATTTCTCAATCAACTCGGCAGAATCGGATGCTATGACCCAAACAGCAAAAATCACGTAATTGATTTTTATGTAAATCTGTCGGTGATGTCTGTATTCCCGGACGTTTAAATCCGTCTGCAACGGGTCTGATGAACAGATGAATTTTCCCCTTTCGGTGAGTATAGCCGACTGCAAAAGCACCCCTGTAGTACCGTTATTTTGGTTGACGACACTTAGTGGGAGCTGTATTTTCGAAAGTTGTTCCCTGCCGATGACTTCAACGATTCCCATATCGCCGCTGGCACAGAATTTGTAGGCATTACGCCGCTTCAACTCTTGTTCTGCCGGGTCAGACTCAATACTCTTATAGAATTCGCCCACATCCATGATTACGCCGTAAAGATAACTTACCGACTCTCCCGAACGTTTTTCGTGCCGCATATCACAGCAAATGACATATCGCTTGTCATCGGGAGCGAATCGGCAGTTCAGGCGCAACGAACCCGCATGACTCATCGAAAGTTCATCTATTCTCGCCATAAGAACGCTCAAATCCTGCGGATTGATTAAATCAACCAGATTTACCGTTAACGGGTTTTTACCATCGTGATATTCTTTGGCAATCACAACAGGGAGATTCTTGTTTATTTCTATTTGAACGCTGACACACTGATACCTGCTCAACACATCGGTGAATATATTCTTCGGCACGTAATAAAACTCCTTCACAACAACATAATCAGTAAGTTTGAAAACGCTTTAGCGTTTTCAAACTGCACACCTCTGCCCTTCTTTAGCATTATACCATAATTTTTTCAGAATTTCAACAAAAATTTGTATTTGATTTTTGGGAAAAAATGTGGTATACTGTTTTGTGACTTGTGTGGTTCGGCGAGATTCTGGTAATCGGATGGTGGATTATGTCGGGAGAAGCAAAACAAGAGCAACTGAGTAAGAGGCTTCGCTTTGGTGAGGCTGTGTTGGCTTTTTGGGCGCGATTCGGGCGCAGACTCATTCTGCCGCTGACATTCCTGACAGCCTTAAGTCTTCATGTCGTTCTCACACTTTTCATGGAAACCCCCATGTTCGACTCGGGCGGATTTTCCTCGGTTGCGTGGGGTGGAAAATTCAGCGGGAATGATTTCACCGGGGTCTTGAGCCTGCAGGACTCATACAACTGGCTGACCGGAATCCTTTACGCCCCCGTCATGTTGGTCTTCGCGAACCCGTTTCATCAATATACGGCAATGCTGATTGTAAACGGCTGTTTAGCGGCATTACTCCCGGTGTTCGCTTTTAAGATTGCCGTGCGTGCGGGACTCAAACGCTCACGGCAAAGAATATGCGCCGCGTTGGTCGCAGGGTTGTATCCGGCGGTGATTTTGCATACCAAATTCGTCGGAAACGGTACACTAAATCTCTTGTTCCCGTGTATGATTGCCCTGATTATGCTGAATATTTCCGATATGAAGAAGGCTGTACCGCGACATTTCCTCACGATGTTGCTTTCATTCGTGACTGCGATTTCACTATTCACCGATGTGCGGATGTTTGCGGTTGCCCTGTCATTGATTGTGACGGTTACGCTGGCACGCATATTCACGAAAACCGGAGCAAAGCATACACAGGATTCACGCGGGAATAATGCCGGCAATTTTCCTGTTATTACCCTCCTCGTGTATTTATTCGTGTTCGTGTTGGTGTTAGCGCGATTGAGCAACAACATCGGTGCGGGTCTAACCGGATTCGCCCTGTTTGAAATTCGATTCACTGCGGGAATCTCCGAAATAAATACAGTAGAATTACTGCAAAAGGTGTTCTCCCATCTGTATTATTTCACGGTAGAAACCTGCGGAATCGGCATTGTGGGGATTTGCCTTTTCGTAAAACACATTCGTGACTTTCGGCGCGGCGGCAACCTGCAACTGTTTTCGATGTTTGCGTTTTTGTCGCTGATGTTCGGTTTGTTTTTAAGCATTACCGGATTCGCACGGGAATCAATAGAACCGACAAGAGAATTCGGTATGCTCTTCGGGGAATACACCGACAACATAATACCGTTGATTCTGCTTGCGGCGATTATAAGCGTGTGCATATATCAACCGGATTTGAGGCTGTTGCTGTATTCTACACTCGTAACCGGCGGGATTTTCACGGTTTTCTTCGCGCTGAACACCTCCGAAACTGCGGGAATTCAGCCGGTCAATGCCGAAGCAACCATCTCGATTATTTTCTGTATAATAGCATTACTGGTAGTACTCGTCTGTTGCGGCGGGCAGTACAAAACACGAATCGTTGCGGCGGCATTGGCGATGATTTCGCTGTGTTCGTGTATTCATGCCTGTTGGGTGTACCTCCCGCAGGAACGCGACAAGGCATTCGCACATAATTCACCTGTTTACGAACTGTCGGAGCTGATTTACAACTCGGAGGATGCGCCGCCGGTAATCGTAAACGGTTTGATGGAGAGCGAAGTACGGTTGCTTCAGTTTTTGAACCAAAAAGCCGATGTAAGCCTTCTTAATGCCGAAACAGAATTCCCCGAAAGCTATCTGCTGATTATGCCTTCGTTCAGCAGTTTTATGCCCTATAACGAACATTCCGCACTTCTGGGAGTAGCCAACGAATATATTTTCGTTTACGCCATGGGTGAAAAAGCCCTGATGTATGCGGCTTCCCAGAAATGACGGTAAATGATATGAGCATTATGAACGAATACGAGGTTTTCGACTTCGGACAGGCAAAGCTGAAACTGCACATCTCGAAAGAACACCGTTTCGGTACCGATTCGCTTTTACTGGGCGACTTCGCGAAATCAAGTGCCGTGAATAAGACTGTTGTAGATTTGTGTTCGGGTTGCGGAATTATTCCTATTACGCTGTTACCCGTCCGCCCCAAAAAGATTTATGCGGTAGAAATCAACAAAGAAGCGGTAAAGTTACTGGAACGGTCAATCAGCGAAAACAAGATTTCCGACAAAATTGAAGTGATTCACGGAGACCTGCGTCTGCCCGAAACGTTGGATTTTTCAGGAAATACAGAAAGTATAGACCTGGTCACGGCGAATCCGCCTTATTTCGTCCGCGAAAGTGGGTTTGAGCGTGGGGAAGAATCACAAAAAATCGCACGGTATGAGCGTGAATGTACCCTTTCCGATGTTGTCGCCGCGGCGGCGAAACTGCTCAAGTTCGGCGGGGTCTTGAAAATGTGCATGACAGCCCCTCGTTTAGCGGAATGTATCGCCATCATGCAGAAATACAAAATCGAGCCTAAAGAAATCGTGTTCATTCGGGCGAAAGCGACCGATACAGCGCGGTTATTCCTAATCAGCGGAAAAAAAGGTGCAAAATCGGGGGTGATTGTAAAATGGAGATGAATCAAGGCAGTCTCTACGTGGTCGGCACACCGATTGGCAATCTCTCGGATATATCCGAGAGGGCAATTCACACCCTTAAATCGGTTGACTTCATAGCGGCGGAAGATACCCGCATAAGCGGTCTGCTTCTGTCAAAACTGGATATTAAAAACAAACTGACTTCTTACTTTGAACATAACGCTAAATTCAAGGAAGAAAAAATCGTACAACGGATTATAAACGGTGAATCCTGTGCTGTAATCACCGATGCAGGTATGCCCTGCATTTCCGACCCGGGCGAATCGTTGGTGAAACACTGCCGAGAAGCCGGAATCCCGATTTATGTTGTACCCGGCCCGTGTGCAGTGACTTCGGCGTTGGCACTGTCGGGAATCAGTGCGAAACGGTTCAGTTTTGAAGGATTCTTGAGTACTTCGCCGAAAGAGCGTAGAGAACACCTTGATTCTCTTAAAGAGAGCAGATATACACTCATCTTTTATGAGGCACCCCATAAACTAAAGAAAACCCTTTCGGATTTACTGACATTCTTCGGTGACAGAAGAGTCTCCCTCTGTCGTGAAATGACGAAAATGTACGAAGAAGTCCTCACGGGGAGGATTTCGGAAATGCTCACGCTTTATGGAGATGAACCGGGGACGAAGTCACCCAAAGGCGAATACGTAATCGTGGTGGAGGGATTGCCCCCACCGGCGAAATCGCCCCGGGTGAATAAATATGAAAAGTATTCCAAAATAAAATAAGATACTAAATAAGGAGAAAAAACATCATGACTAAGAAAAACGGTTGGGTAATCCCTGCAGTCGCCGCTATAGTGGCGATTATCACGGCGGCGGCATATTTGCTGTACAAACTCGGGCAATTGAATGCGAGCCGCGAAAAATGGGGCGACTACGATGATTACGGGTGGAGCTGATTATGGCGGGACATTCAAAATGGAATAACATTAAGCGAAAAAAGGGCGAAAAAGACAACGCACGGGCGAAAATTTTCACGAAAATCTCGCGTGAGATTCTTGTTTGCATCAGGGAAAACGGCAGTGCCGACCCGAACGTGAACTACAAACTCCGCGATTTGATTTCCAAAGCGAAATCCAACAACATCCCCTCCGATAATATTGAGCGTCTGCTCAAAAAAGCACAAGGCGGGGAAAAAAACGACTACGAAACCTGTGTGTATGAGGGGTACGGCCCCGGCGGTGTTGCCGTGTTGGTGAGTTGTCTCACCGACAATCGCAACCGAACCGCCGGGGAAGTTCGGCATTATTTCGACAAATACGGCGGCAATCTCGGGACTGCGGGGTGCGTATCATTCATGTTCAGCGAGAAGGGCGTGGCAATCGTCGATAACGAGGATGAGGAAATAAGCCCCGATACTTTTATGGAACACGCTATCGAATCGGGTGCGGAGGATTATAATTTCGATTCCGACGGCGGCGTTATTGAAGTCTATACAGCAGCGAATGAGGCAGCACGAATCGGGGAGGTGTTGGCGACACACGGTTATAAAATCCTGTCTGCGCAAAACGAACAGATTCCGTCTACTTATACCGAGATTTCGGGTAATGAAGACGACGAACAGTTCAAAAAGATGACGCTGCTTCTCGAAATGCTCGAAGACAACGATGATGTTCAAAACGTATGGCATAACGGCAAAATTTAGCCCTGCGGAGCGACAGGGGGTTTGGGGGAGAATCCCCCATTTTAAAACAGGGGGAAAATCCCCCATTTTAAAAAGGAGGTTAAAAATATTGGATGTGTTCAAAAAAATTATAGACAAATACAAAACCGGTTTCGGGGTGGATTCTTCCGACGACTTAATGCGAGAGACTTTTTCCGGTGAAACAAAGTTTGAAGTCAGCAAATACTTCATAATCCCGGTGATTGGACTGTTCATCTGGTTGCCGTATGTTCCGGAGGATTTGGCGCATCATCAATTTCCGATGTTTGCCATTTGTTTGCGATTATCTTTCACGTTGATGAACATAGTTTTAATTACATTGGTGATGGCCAAACCGCTGAGACATAAACCTAACATAACCCTGAAAATCTTCATCACATACCTGTTTATCATTGCGCCGATTATAGCCGCAACCGCCGGAAACGAGAATCAGAGCAGATATATCGGCGGACTATCGTTCGTGATGATGGTACTGATTATCGCACCATTTTCCCTGAAATACAGATTCATGATTCAAACGATATCGCTTGCTGTATTTTTCGTTATGGGGGTGTTATTCGACATAAAAATCGCCGAACCTGTGATAAGATACTCTATATACGATTTATTCGCCGCTTATTTTATAAGCCTGGTTTGCTCACTCATTCACGATAAGTTCCGTCACGAGACCTGGGAGAGAAGTCATCAGTTGCAAGAGACGCTAATCGAACGTGATAAGGCGAAGCTTAATCTTAATACCGAACGCGAATTACGGGCGGAGCTTGCCGAGGCTAAAGAACTTGCCGAGTATTCCAGCCGCGCAAAGAGTGAATTTTTATCACGTATGAGTCACGAAATGCGAACCCCGATGAACATAATCATGGGTGTGTTGCAGGTAATCAAGTTTCGACCCGAATCGGCGGAAGAATACCTCGACGATATTAACACGGCAAGCAGGAATTTGCTTGACTTAATCGACGACGTGTTAGACGCGTCGAGTATTGAGTATGGCGGATTCAGGCTTTACGAAGTTGTATTTAACTCAATGGCGATGTTTAAAGAATGTATTCATGCCGCAAAAATCAAGACAAGCGAGAAAAACCAAGGGCTTGTAATCAATATCGACCCGTTTATCCCGGAGTTAATTGTCGGGGACGAGAAACGTCTGAAACAAATCATACTCAATCTACTCGGAAATGCGGTTAAATTCACGCCGCAACACGGTGAAATCTCGCTGACAATCACCATGCTCGACAACGAAGAGAGCGAAAGCGACTCGGTTTTGACAATCAAGGTGGAGGTTGACGATAACGGAATAGGTGTTTCCGAAAAAGACAAGGACACCATCTTTGAACTGTTTGAACAGGCAGACGGAAGCGGCTCAAGGGGGTTCGGAGGTGTGGGAATCGGTCTGCCGTTATCAAAACGAATCGTTGAAATGATGAACGGCAAAATCTGGGTGGAATCGGAATTAGGGAAAGGTGCATCATTCAAATTCATATGTAAACTTTCCAAATGCAGCCAAATGAGGTGGAATTAACCCTCAAAAATCAACAGAAAGGGGTAGGTCTTCGGTTTGAGCAATAACAACAAAATCGGCATTAAAAAAATCGCCGAGAATCGCGCGGCACGGCACGAATACTACGTTATCGAAAGCTATGAAGCGGGAATTGAGCTGTTCGGGACGGAGGTTAAGTCGATTCGCGGTGGCGGGGTGAATCTGAAAGATTCATGGGCGGTGGTCGAAAACGGTGAGATGTTTGCACGGCACGTACACGTTTCGCCATATGAGAAAGGCAATATCTTCAATCGTGACCCTATGCGGGACAAGAAACTCCTTTTGCATAAAAAGGAAATCCGCAAGCTCCACGACCAAGTCAAGCGTGAAGGGCTGACTTTGATTCCGCTTTCGATGTATTTTAAGGGAAGCCGGGTTAAAATGCAAATCGGGCTGTGTAAAGGGAAGAAACTCCACGATAAGCGTGATACCGCGCTCAAACGTGAAGTTGACAGAAAGTTGGAACGGGTTATGAAAAGCCGTAATTATTAGCTGTTGAATATGAGTAACCCCCCCGATTCGTACGAATCGGGGGGGTGTTTAAAGAAGTTAAAGAAGTTTTAAAATAGCGAGGGCATCGTCAATTGTCACCGAACCATCGCCATTTGCATCAGCTAAATAATACGTTTCCCAACTGTTTATCATTGAGTTCATTTTTGCAAGGTACTTTTGAATCTCCAACACATCGGCGATGTTATAAATACCGTTTCGGTCAACGTCACCACCTCTATGGGTGTGACATAGTGCACACGTGCCGTTTGCGTTAAAAGTAATACAACTTGAAATAGGCGTGCCAAATTGTAAACCGCGACAATCGGCGCAAGCGTTTCTATGATTGTTTCTGGCTATGCCGTTCGGTTGCACCGCCCCTTTACTTGGATGAGACATGGTAAAAAATGTATGCGTTGAATGTTGACCTGTTGCAACCCTCGCACCGCCTCTGTCTCGAACTGTAGGAGTTTTAGCAACCCGAGCTTCGCTGTAGTACATTATATTATAAACGTTAAGGTTGTTTACCAAGGTGGAGTTACCGGTTTCGGGTTTTCCTACCTCATCAAGACCTATTACGTGACCGAATTCATGCGCCATAGTCGAACTATCGATATAGCTGATTCTGTTTGGGTTCAAGCTAATAGTAAATTGCATTACATGGCCATCTATAACTGAGTGAAGCACCGCTTGTGCAACTATGTCATCTGAAGGTATGCTATTATTAAAACTCACAACCCTCATCAAGTTAGATGACGTGCTTCTGGTAATCGATATAGTTGGTGCCCATGAAGCTGCACCCGCTTCAATTGCGTTTACTATGTCTTGTGTCATGTATGAATTCCCTACTATACGATAAGTGACTTCGTGCATGTGACCTTTGTGATGTAATTCCCAACCGGTAACGCTAGACCAAGAAATTATGCCGTTAATAGAGTGACCGAGATGAGCGAGGGAAACAGAATTCAGAGAACATATAACTGACATAGCGGTAATAATTGCGATTATTTTTAGTTTCAGTCTTTTCATTCACCTCGACCTCCTCTATCAACATCTAAAATAGCCGTGATAACATCGTTATAATCAAAGACAATGCGTTCATCGTTATATTTTTGCGCTAAAATAGGGTCATGAGTTCTATGGGTCTCGTTAATTGAAGTTCTTTTTTCACCGGTGATTTTTTTAATATTATCATTTTTAACTAAATCATCGTCAAACCAACTATACCTACTGATGAGATAGATTTCTTCTTCGTTTTCTACAATATCAAAAAAGGTGTATACTTGAATCCAGTATTTGCCCTTAAATTCTTTATTTTCCGCATTTGATGCAGACGAAAACAAAAGAAATCTATCGCCATTTTTTAAAAGAGGGAAGCCGGAAACAGTCGCTTTGGAATTACCGGATTGTATCATCTCGATTTTTTCTGTGTCTTCACCTTTCAAGACCCTGTTGACCTTCGCTTCAAAAAAAGTATAACCCTCGTCCGTTTCTCCCAGCCATTCTACAATTGTGACATCAGCAATAAGCTCATATTTATTGACTACTTCTTTAAACGAATACTCTGCAATGTAGGATTCAAATATAGTGCCGGGAGCATCACGTACGGGAGTATCCCGCCTTCCTTTCGAATCCGTTACGACCATTTCGGATGCCGTTCCCCTCTCGGAACATCCTGCAATTCCGATAGTCATCGC
Source organism: Oscillospiraceae bacterium (assembly GCA_009777835.1). Classification (GTDB taxonomy): domain Bacteria; phylum Bacillota; class Clostridia; order Oscillospirales; family Ruminococcaceae; genus Ruminiclostridium_E. Next base: position 13,899 of record WRKZ01000031.1, read on the forward strand.
TGCAATCAGCGCGATTGCAATTGATTTTCTTTTTCGCATTAGAATTACCTCCATTTTTCTGTTTTGTTATGATTGAGTTTCCTCATTGAATGATATTATATCACATCATCGAACGTAAATCAATAGTCAATTTGCACAAAATTCGTGATGGATTTTTGTGGAAAATCCACAAATGATAATATAAACAATTCAAATATTCAAAAAAATGAAAAAGGTTGCACGTTTTGAAAAAAAATAATCCGGGAAGTCCGAACTGTTGAACGCAGAATTGCCCCCTGTCGTGTAAAAAAAACACAATAGGAGGTACTGAACCGTCAAAATTCCATTTTACGATTCTTTGTTTATTCTTGCAGAGGATTTTCAGACAGCAATCGAAATTACGGTACGTCCTCGTCGTCGCCGAAGTCGATTTCTTCGAACTTTTCGCCGTCTTCGTCCGCGGATTCGTCTTCTACATCGGGATTGTCTAAAATCTGCATCAACAGTTTGATTGCGGTGAGTTTCTGGTTGGTTCTCACGTCAAATCGGTTGAAGGCGATGTCGCAGAGTTCATCTACGATTCTCTTCGAGAATTTTTGCTTGTTCATTTTTAGTTTCATGATTGGTAATTCCTTTCGTTGCCCCGTTTTTCGGGGACTGCTATTTAATCATACAACGAAAGTTCGACGCACAGTACCAAGTTTTGTTGCCTGGGCAACAAAAGATTGGAATTTCATGGGAGTTTATGTAACCCCCCGATTCGTACGAATCGGGGGGTTAATCAAAATTGCGGGTAATCGCCTTCGTTAAGGGAATAATCATATACAATGCCCTCGTATATCCCGGTTCCGATGATTGTAAAATCTTCATGAAACTGAATGCTTTCAATTATCCACGTTTCCCCTGCTTTTTTATAATTCACAACCAAAATGCCGTCTGTTAAGAGATGTTTTGAATGGAAATTTATTATTTCTTGTTCCCACGAAATCCGGCTTTCAATATTGGGTAACAATTTTGTCGCAGGGTCAATAGCTTCAACCGCCGAAACATCGTCACCTATCGACAAGGAAAGCATATCAGCTCTTTCGAGTCTTTTTACGGCGTATATGGTGTTATACATAGCTCCCCCATCTTCCCCAACGAAAAACGAATAGAACAAGCCGCCTTCGTCTGTCCTGTGCACGCTGTACATACGATAATCATTGACACGCCTCAAAATTCCTCCGGGATGACGCACGAGGTGATTTGCAGGAGTTATTAAATGCGATTGTGCAAGGTTAAATCTGTACCTAATCATATTCATTAAACCAATATTATCCCCCACGCCTATTTTCGACGAAACAACTTCGGTTAACACCGTTTCAAGAGGATCATCCGTCACTTTGTTCATGGTATCTCTGTGAATTTGCATTAACTCCTCTTCACGATTTTGCGCCGTGGACGTTGTTCTATACATTTCATTCAAACGTCCCCAACGCTCAAATTCTTCTGTAGTTGATATAGGGATTTTACCATATAAAACAAGGTCGAACCACTCTTCGTCAGTTAACGCAACCGCCTCCGTAAGCGTTTCTGTTTTCGGTTCATTAAAGATGTCGTTTCGTGTATTTTCCGTTTCCACTCTTAGTACCTCCTCTGATTCGGCGTTTTGATTACTCGGTGTAATCCCGGTTTCAACACACGCTGTAGACATAACAACTACAGCAAGCATTGTCAAATACATTAAAAACTTTTTCATGATTAATATCTCCTTAATAATAAACGTTCCAAATGGCGGGATTCCCCCGATTCGTACGAATCGGGGGGTTGAATCAATCTTTCACGGTGACTAGTTCGGCGTTTTTGATTACATCGAACGCAAGGTCACGGAGGTATTCATATTTGGCAAGGTGGGAAGGGACACCAATCCTAAATGCCACTTCACCAACTTGACCGGTAAGGCTAGTCTCACCCTCTTTATACAAGAGGTTATCTTCGGTTAAAATGTAACCATACTTAGCGTTATCTTTAACCGAATCTGAAAAGCTGAAAGGTGATTTACCGGGTATCTCTATTGTTATCTGAATATCGCTGTTATCCGAAAACATATATAATTCGTCTGTTTTCAAATTCCCAACAGGGGTGAAATAATAAACGAAACCGTATTCGCCACCAAGAACACAAACAAGTTCATACCCATTAATGTCCGCAGGGAAATAAAACGCATTTATATTCCCGACAGGGTTGTCAGAATCGGCATTAACAACGTCCTCCCCGTTATTTTCGTTTATACGTTTGATTACTTGATCCTTCAGATTGGATTTTTCATCAATATCGTCGATTCTTATAAGAACATGAATGTTATCTCGCAAATATTTCTCCTCTTCGGGTTCATTTGATTCTGTTTGAACATCGCTTGTCACATTTTCATCAGTAATGACTTTATCGGTTTGTTTGGACTGTTCAAGCGGTGCTACACCACTTGAGTCAGAGCAACCCACCGCTAACAGTGTTACTATAATAATCAGTATAGCCAGTTTTTGTTTTGTTTTCATGAGATTAAATCCTTTCATAATTAAATCCTGTTGTCCCAAATGTCGTTACTGCATGGAAGACACCAAGTATCCATTCCTCTGTTAGTAGGCCCCATAACACAGCGATCTTCGCTACAATCAAATGCTCCCAGATTGTGCGAAAGTTCATGTTGCATGAGGTAAGGCACAGGGTCTTGTTCCCATTCGTTAGTCACTAACGATTGCCGCCCATTGCGCGGAGCCGCACCTCCTACCGCAAAATGATCAGGGTCTCTATATACACATAACGCATGACTCACTACCCCCATCGTGTAAAAAGAGTTTGAAGAGGGCAATGTATTTATTAGCCTTACAGCACCCTTATGGTGGTTGCCATTGCAATTAGAATTGGTGCCGCAAAAGAGCGAAATACATATAACTTGGTTAAAAAAAGGACAATTGCTTCCGTTTAAAGCTGTAGATTGAGTGATGTCACTGCTCGTTATAGTAAAACGTATTCCATATGTCCGAGTAATTGCTGCAGCTGCATATTGGTAATGCGCCTGTATACCGGGTACACCTAATTCATTTAATGCTGTCGAATCATAGAAAATCCTTGCGGTATACCTATCATCCCGGACTACCAAAACCTGGATAGCCTCAATCGGGCGGTTTTCGCCGGTCGTTCCTGCAACCTCGTTATTTCTCACGAACGGTCCCCATCCTTTGCCGTTCATGTAAACGCGATAATACACACTCCACCCTGCCATATTGTTCAACTTGATGCGGATTGCTTCCATGTGTCTGCCCAGACCCGTCGTCCCGGCTATAGCACCATTCGTGACCGAGTTCTGCCAACCGATGTATGCAACATGCGCTTGATACTCAATTTGGGCACCGCCCGCATAGTTATTCAGCCGAAGTCTGACGGCTTCTATTGAGTTACCCCCTTCCTGACCTGCTTTGTTAGGTTCGGTCGTGTTATTAACCCAACCGACCATGCTGATGTGAGCGTCGTAAATTACCGACCTCCCTCCGTATGCCTCGACTTGCTGTTGATACTCGCTCTGTATCCCGGTCATGCTGAACATGCTAAACATCAGCGCGAAAAGACAGAGCATTGACACTAAACGTTTGATTCTTCCCATAGATTGACTTCCTTTCTGTTATTATTTTATTGGCCTTTTCTCTATTATATTCCATAGAAAAGATTTTGTCAAGGGTTTTTGAAAAAATTTTTTCCTCATTAACAAAAAGCGGATAACAAAGAGCGGATATGTAGAAATTTCGGAGATTTTTGCGCGATTTTTTGACGAAGCACTTTTACAGAGTGCGTAAAAGAAAATATATTAAAGTAAAACCACACAGAGAGTGTGTACTTTATTTCGTTTCCGCTCGTCTCCGAACAAGCAACGAGTGTCGCAAGCAACATTGTCGCGATTGCTGTAATAGCCGGTTTTTGTTTAGTTTTCATGAGAATAAATCCTTTCTTAATTGAATGTTCCGGGTGGGAACCCCCCGATTCGTACGAATCGGGGGGTGTTTGAATCAATCTTTCACAGTGACTAGTTCGGCGTTTTTGATTACATCGAACGCAAGGTCACGGAGGTATTCGTAGTCCGGAGCATCTGTCGCTTGTACAGTAAGCACAATATTATCCCAACGCACAAAAACGATTTTAGCAGATTCTATATACAAGATATTATCTTCAATTAAAATCACACTATTGCTTAAATTTTCTTTAATCTCTTCAAACGCATCGATTTTGTGGGTTTCATAGTAGTCGAATCGGTCTATTCCAATTTGAACATAATCATAGAAACCAAGAGAATTCTCTTTTTCTTGCGTTGAATTATACACAAAATCAAATTTAGAATTTGAAATTGTTATACTGTCCAATTCATATTTTTCATTTTTCCAATTTTCAAGATTATAAAATTTTGTTATACTCGCAAGGTTCAAATAATGATAATCTTGATAAATTTGGCGTTCATAAAGTTGGTGTTCATAAAGTTGGCGCTCCTCTTCAGTCGTAAAATCTTCCGGTTTATTCGGTTCAATTTCGAAATTCTTTGAATCTTTAGAAGCCTCAATATGCTTAAAAATTTCGTCATTAAAACCATTTTTACCGTTAATTTCAATGGGAAGGTATGCCCAAATCTCTTCTTCTTTTGTTTCTTCAATCTTATTTTCTTCAGTTTTATCCTGTTGCCTTACCTCCGAAATCTCAACCTCATCAGATTGTGCGGGCGTTATTTCATTTCCGCTCGTCTCCGAACAAGCGGTGAGGGTCGCGAGCAACATTGCCGCGATTGCTGTGATAGCCAGTTTTCGTTTTGTTTTCATGAGAATAAATCCTTTGCTACAATAATATTTAGACAAGCTACGGTAGCCAGTCGTGGCTTGAACTATCTCATCGCCTAAGCTACAATAAGAGGA
>WRKZ01000032.1 GCA_009777835.1 Oscillospiraceae bacterium
AAAGAGCATAATTGTGCTTGTTTTATCCCGCCCGAATTCGAGTTTCAGGTCGATTAATTCCAATCCTTTTGCGGCACATTCGTCCTTGATTAATTCGCAGATTTCGCCCGCCAGTTTTACTAACACATCATGCTCTTCCGCTCTCAGAATATTGAGTGCCGCTAAAATCTCGCGAGTGACCAACGGGTCTCCCCGTTCATCATCTTTCAAGGTGATTTCGACCAGTCCGCCAAGCGGAGTGCCTTCGGTGATGTAATCTCCGTAACGCCGAATAAAACTGCCGAACGCCTTATAACGACAAACAACCTCAATTCCTTTGCCGAACATGACCGCCGGGCGAACTGTCATGGTTGCTTTCTCAACGTCACAGCTTATAAAGTGGGTAGGAAACCCCGCCGCATTTATTCGCCCGAAGAAAAACTCGCTTAATCTTAAGCCGGCTTTTCCTTTGCCGTCAATTGTGAGTCCGACCTGATTTTCGCCCGGGTCGAACACCCCGTCTTTTCCGCAGGCATCGTCTTTGAACTGCAGGAGATAATCACCCCCCGGCAATTCATAGACTGTTTTTGTTTTCCCGTCGTAAACTTGTTTCACTAAATAGAACCTCCCCGAATCAGGCAATAATACCCGCTATATCTTTCTTGAGTTCGTTCAAGCGGGTTTTAACGCTTCCGTCGTAGCGAGTGTTCCCGTAATCAATTACGATTCCTCCTATAATTGACTTATCGAGTTTTTCGCTTAACGAAACGCTTTTTCCTGTGATTTGCGACATCTTCGCTATGATTTTTACGCGCTGCTCTTCTTCAAGCGGGAACGGCGAAGTAACGGTGATTTCCGCAATTCCGAAATGTTCATTGTACAACATCTTGAACGCTTTGTTAATTTGAGGAAAACAGCTCATTCTCTTATTCGTCGTGAGCAACCGAAGAAAATTCCGTACGTATTCGCTCACCCTGCCGTTAAATGCCGAATCGAGTAATTCCAACTTTTCTCCTTCGGAAATAGTCGGCGTGTTCAGCAACTTATTGAAATCCGGAAGCCCGGACATAACCAAGCTAACCGTGTTCAGTTCAGCTAACACCGTTTCGAATTCGGATTTTGAGCGACTTTCCTCTACCAGTAAAGTAAAGAGTGCATCGGCATAAGTCTTTTCAACAGAAGAACCCATGTTATCCCCTTTCAGTCTACTGATTTACCGTATTAACAAGAAAAGTGTCAATCAAAGCCGCGTTGTCGCGACTGTCGATTTCTTTTTCGGCGACCGCACCCGCCGCCATAATTACGATTTCCGTGATTTGTGATTTAATCTCGTTTAAAGCACGCTTGCGCTCCCTCTCGATGTCTTCCTCCGCTTTCACACGGATTGCAACGGCGGATTCCTTTGCTTCCGCAAGAATCTCTTCCTCCCGTTCCCGCGCTTTTGCGGTGGCGGCGGCAATGATTCTATCCGCTTCAGCTTTAGAATCGGCAAGCAATGCCTTATACTGCTTTTCTGCCTCGTTCGCTTTCTCGTTAGCGGCAGTAGCAGCATCGAGTTCGGTCTTGATTGCCTCCTTACGCTTATCCATAATCGCAACGACTTTCACGTGCAAAAACTTCCAATACAGGAAGACGATTACACCCGTGTTAATCAGTGTGAGAATCATCGTAGAAGGCGTGATGTTGAACAGCGGTAAAAACCGCGCCGACAAAATCAGATTTTCCATAAGTTAAATCCTTGTTTCATTTTTATAGTTTCGAGGCGAAAGGATTAGTGAACATAACGATTAACGCAAACACCAACGCATAAATACCCGTAGACTCCGCTACCGCATCACCGATAAGCATGGTTCGGGTGATTACGCCGCCCGCCTCCGGTTGCCTTCCGATTGCCTCAACCGCTTTACCTCCACAGAATCCCTGTCCGATTCCCGGCCCTATACCTGCGATTAACGCAAGTCCTGCCCCCACGACTTCCATTCCCAGTACAAATGCACGACCATCCATTGAAATTTCCTCCAGTAAATAGTTATTTTTTACCCTTTGAACCCTTTGAACAAAGGGATTTTCGATTTGATTGAAAGTAAGGGTGTAATACCCCGCCCCGTGGGGCAGCTCTCTCGCCCGCAGGGCGAGGGGTGCAGGGCTTGCCCTGCGGTGTTACCTTACATTAAACCCTGTTGGGTGATTCCGCTTACTCTGCTTCTTCCGGTCCGCAGTCTGCCATCGCGACGTATACCATCGTAAGTGTCATAAACACGAACGCTTGAATGACAGCTGAGAATATGTCGAAATATAACGAAAACGGTACAGGAATCAAAATAGGAACCTTGATAAAAATCTCAAGTGCCCAGTAGACGATTCCACCGATTACCAATCCCGCCAAGATGTTTCCGAAATGACGGAGCGACTGCGAAACAGGGGTGATAAGTTCGCTTAACAGGTTCATCGGGGTCATTATGAAAATAGGTTCGGTAAAACTCTTTAATCCGCCGCCTAATCCCCCGGTTTTGAAACGATTTCGGTGAATTAATATAAAGGTAATCATACCCCACGCGAAAACCACCGAAAAGTCCGATGTTGGCGGTCGGAATCCCAACAGACATGACAGACTCAACCCTAATGACCAGAAGAACAATGCCGCCATATACGGCGTATATTTGCTGTATTTCTTACCCATGGTATCGTTCACGAGACCGCAGAACATACCCACCACCATTTCGGCTAATGCCTGCCGTTTGCTGTCCGGATTTGTCTTGAGGTTTCGGCCCAGGACGAAGAACAACAGTCCGAGACCAATCAAAACAACCCACTGAACCGTAATAGATTCGGTGATTACGAAATCGAACCCGAAAATCGTGAATTCCGCAACTACAAGCGGCCCCTCAACCGAAAGTCCCCCGGATTCTCCGGCGGCTTCAGCGACAGTCGTGACCGCTTCTACAGCATCGAGATTACTAAGCAGATTCATAAACTAAACGCCCCCTAAACCTCTTTATTCAAAATAGCCTTGATTGTATAGTGGATTTTCGGGAAAAGCAACGGCAACACTACGGTGTATACGCTGATTATTCCTAACATAGCCAGAACACCGAATACCGCAAACGCCCCGAAATACCTTGCATAAAAACTGAACGCCCCATAGGTCTGCGCATGGCGAATATTCTTCCGTTGCAGGATTTTCCCTGCTTTTACGCCTAAATGCCAAAAGTTGAGGATTGCGGCTACGTTCCCCAGAAACAGTCCCGCCATGTTTCGCCAAAATAAGAGCCAATCCCCCCAACCGATTGCCAAAATCAAGCAAGGTAGGAATATTATAACATTACACAGCAGAAAAGTCAAGCGCATATTTTTTAATTCTGCTATTACGATTGCATCGGCTTCTATCGCGAACTTTGATTTCTTTTTTTGTTTCATTATCATTCACTATCATTTATAGTTATCATCATAATAATCGTAATCCCGTCGGTCGAGTTTGAGGCGGTCTTTATCATTGTCTTTCCCATAATACATATGCACGAGCTTCACGGAATAACTCACCACCCCTGCAATCATGACAATTAATCCGAGGAGTACGAATACGAGTTTCAATCGGTCATCCCATCCGAATCTCTCGACCAGCCAACTCCCTCCTCCGATAAACAAGAGCAACGGAGTGACAATCAGCCATGCAAGATGACCTGCAATGAGGTAGGCTTTCAGCGGATTCTTGTTGTTCATAATATTAAATCGGTGAGTTGCCAGTTCCCGTTTTCGTCTTTTGTCATGGAACGTTGTTTGGTTATTTCGGTATCGAATTCGTCCCTGCCTTCTTCTAATTTGATTAACGTGATTTCCAACACGTATTCATTCTCGGAAGAAGTCGTAAACAGTTTAATCGGGGGAAAAGCTTCCCACATTAAATCATAAGTAAGCGGATTGTATTCTTGATTCACGGCGATTTTGCCGTCTTTGTCTTTGTAAATCGAAAGACCTTTGATTCTCTCGGCGGATTCTTTGCTGAGTGTTTTGTCAACGAGTTCGTGAATCTGCCCAACCGAGTTATAAGTTACGTTTCCTTTATTAATGACCCCGGGGAGTAGGGTATAAAATCCGTCTTCCGAGGGGTTTTCATAGGTTTCAGCCTCGAAATCGCCCCACACAACAGGATTCTGTCCGAAATCCGGGAAGTTATATTCGTTGAGGTAAAACAGACGTAAAATTTCATGATTGTTCTGTATGAGTTCGCGCGCAGTAACGTACATTTCCTGTGGAATTTCCGGCGCATCGACCGCGGCACTTGTCTGACCCGGTCGGGCTGCCGATTCGGAATTCCCTTCCGAATTAAACAATTTGATTGCGAAAATCACTGCCGCAATCGCCAGAACGGCAACCACAATCGTAATGACCAGAGCGGGTATATTGCTCATTCCCTTGTTTTCCTCGCTTTCGGATTGATTTCGTTTCAAATTGCTCCGCAACAATAAAATACATTATACATCATATGAGCGGAAATTTCAAGACTTTAATTTAAATTTTTTTCTTCTTTGTATTATTTTCCTTTTACAGACGAAACTATTGTATCAAGGGCAATTTTTCCAAAGGGCGGGCTTTGCCTGCCCGGAGGCGAAAATCCGGCACGAATTTTCGAGCGGAGCAATAATAAAGTATAAATCGTGAAATCAGGGGGGTGTCGTCATAAACACTGAAAAACTGACTCAACTCATCTACGCCGAATGGAAATTGAAGCCGACGGCTTCTTTACATTCTCGAATCAAGCTTATGCGTAAGATTCTCAAATCAAGCGCGGAAATTTCCGAGAAACGACTGCTTGAAAAAGAAATCGGCGTGTTATCTAAATCCTGTAAGGGGTTCCGAATAAACATGGCAGACGGTTCGCCGGCTTTGGGGACTGCTATAGCCTCTCTCGATGAAATCAACGAGGAAAGTGTCCGTGAGTGTATTTCTTTTATCGCTTCCCAGAAAGAGTTGACTTCGATGGACGTTGACAGCTTTTGCTGGCAGGCGAAGTTCGCCGTGATTGACCATGCGGTTTGCGGAAAAGGCGTAAAAAGTTCCGACGGTGACTACGGCGCGAAACTCGGTGCGCTGACATTGCTCGATACCGAGAAAATCTGCCGTGAGTTAAATCCGCTTGACCGGGTTTATTCCGAAGACTCTCTGTATTCGTCATTAAGCGGCGACACCAGGGCTTTATACCGTAAAATGACCGCCGAAGTCTCGGCAGAAACCAACCAAGGTGAGTCGCGGTTTGCGCAGGAATACGTTAACCGTTCAAATAAAGAAGGGCTGCACATCGGAAAAATCATAGGACAGGAATACCGAAAAGTCTTCCCGCTGATTAAGCCGTCTCATTATATTTTCTTCCTGTTCTTGATTACCGCTTTGCTGACTTCTCTTATCTGTGCCCTCACGAACTGGTATTTCGCCCTCCTTTTGTTTTTCCCTTTGTTTGCAATCGTGAAACCGTTCCTTGATTTAGTTGCATCTAAATCCGTCCGTGCGGGGATTCCCCTGCCGCAAATCGATTTAAAGGGAGAAATCCCCGACAACGCACGAACATTGTGCGTTATTTCCACATTGTTGACTTCGAGCGGCGATGTCGAGAAAATCATAAAAAAACTGGACGTTGCACGAATGAAGAACAACTCCGGCAATCTGTTCTTCTGTGCGCTGTGCGATTTCAAGGCAAATAAATCGAGTGAAGTTTCGCCCAAAGATGCCGAAATCATCGAAGCCGTCCGTGAGCAGTTCGCACAGACTTCTTATTCCGCATTAATCCGAAAACGTGAGTATTCGAAAACCCAGCGGTGCTTTCAAGGGAGGGAGCGTAAGCGCGGCGCAATCGATTCACTGATGAAATTGCTCCGCTGTACCGATTATCCCGATTTAAGCGGGGATTTTATCGAAATAATCGGAAATATGTCTTCCCTTGTCGATATACAATATGTCTGCGCCCTTGATTATGACACTGTTCCGCTTATGGACAGCATTTCCGAACTTGTGGGAATCGCCCTTCATCCTTGTCATGAAAACGTCGGAATAATCGCACCGCGAATCACCACCACGCTTGCATCCTCTCTCAAAACGGGATTCTCCCGTGCTATGGCGGGTAACGGCGGATGCGCCGGTGCATCAAGCTATGACAGTTTTGCGGGGGAATTTTATCAAGACTGTTTCGGTGAGGGGATTTTTACCGGAAAAGGCTTAATCAACGTTGACGTATTTATCCGAACCTGCAGCAATGCCGAATTGCCGAAAGAAAAAATCCTCTCCCACGATATTCTCGAAGGTGGGTTCTGCGGGGTTGCCTATGCAGGGGACGTAGAATTTTCCGACAGTTTTCCGGAGACTTCCAACGCTTATTTTAAACGACAACATCGATGGTTGCGAGGGGATTTGCAGAACTTCCGCTATATGTTCGACCGACGGTTAACCCTCTTGACCCGATTCAAGCTGTTCGATAACGTACGCAGGGCAATCACACCGATTTTTATTTTTCTCTGCTTTTTTGCGATGCTTCTGCCGAATCTTCGCAATCCCATGCTAGTGGGATTCGTTGCATTAGTCGCTGTAATTATGCCGTTTTTGACAGGATTCCTGCCGAGTGTAATCCGCGGAAGAAAGTTTTCGAACTACCGCCGATTTTATTCGCCGGTACTCTCACAGACGAAACAGTTGTTCCGTCAGTGTCTCATGGAGCTTATGCTCCTCCCGAAAAGTGCTTTGGTCTCGTTTGATGCGGTTTGCCGAACATTCTGGCGAATGACATTCACGAAACGCCATTTGCTTGATTGGACGACTGCCGCCGCATTCGAGAGCGGCGCAACATCGGAACGCACAAGGGGACGATTTCGCCGACTTCTCGGTATGAGTCATATGTTCAGCGCGATTCTCGTTTCGGCATTACTGTTTGTGACTGCCGGGGTTTCTCATGGTTTAAACGGGGTGATGACGGCGGCGATTGTCACTCCTGCGGCGGTTGTCGCCGATGTACTGAATCCTACCGTGACGCAGGTGTTCGTCCAGATTCTGTCGGTATTTTTCCTTTCTTCTCTCCCTGTAATCATGTTCTGCGACAAAACCCGCGGAGAATCCAAAGCCCGGATTCCCGAAGTTATTCGGCGGGATTTGCTCCAAAACGCCGAACAGATTTGGAATTTTTATGAGGATTATGTTACTGAAGAGCATAATTTCCTTCCCCCCGATAACGTACAGTATTCCCCCGTTTACAGGGTGACGTTCAGGACTTCCCCCACTAATATAGGAATGTACCTGCTCTCTTGTGTGGCGGCACGAGGGTTCGGGTTTATTGACAAAGCCGGATTTGAAGAGCGGGTTTCCCGAACCCTCACTACAATCGAAAAATTGGAGAAGTGGCACGGCAATCTCTGCAACTGGTACACTACCGATAAGATGGAGGTGGTCAGTCCGTTTGTGTCTTCGGTAGATTCCGGCAATTATCTCTGCTGTCTTGTAGTTTTGAAACAAGCATTGAAGGCGCAAAACAGCGACCCTGAATTAATCGCACGAATAGAGCGGCAAATCGAAGAAACCGAGTTGAAGCCGTTCTATAATGAAGCGCGTAATCTCTTCAGCATAGGGTATGATTTAGCGGAAGACAAGCTGTCTCATCATCATTACGACCTCCTTATGTCGGAAGCACGAATGTTGAGCTATTACGCAATCGCTACCGGGCAAGCGGATAAACGGCACTGGCGTTCCCTCGGAAGAGTCATGGGAAAAAAAGGAAAATACGCCGCCCCGGTTGCGTGGACGGGAACCATGTTCGAGTATTTTATGCCGGAATTGGTCTTAAGCTCAAAGGAGGGGAGCATGGAATACGAAGCATTGAAGTTCTGCTTGCATTGCCAGGAACAAGCGGGGAAGTCAAAAGACCTGCCGTTCGGGATTTCGGAGAGTGGATTTTATGCGTTCGACCGAAGCCTCAACTATCAGTATAAGGCTCACGGGGTTCGTGATATCGGGTTGAAAGCGGGTTTAGAGCGTGAATATGTAGTCTCGCCTTATTCGTCTTTTCTGGCATTATCGTATGACCCTATCGGCTGTTATAATAATCTGGCAAAACTCGAAAAACTGGGGCTCACGCATGAACGTTACGGATTCTATGAAGCGGCGGACTTCACCAAGCATCGGGTGGGTTCCGGCTATGCAGTCGTGAAGAGTCATATGGCGCACCACATGGGAATGAGTATGTGCGCAATCGCGAATACGCTGTATGACGGGATTATTCAACGATTGTTTATATCAAACGAAAAGATGAAAAGGGCAGAGGAGTTAATGGAAGAAAAAATCATAGCCGGTGAACCCGTTCTCGGAACTCCTGCACGCTTGGACGAACGCGAAATGCGCATGAATGCCGATATTCTGAATAGGTTCTCGGTGAATGAACCGCGGCTTAACCTCATTTCTAACGGAAGATTAAGCGTTATAACCTCCGACATGGGAATGTCTCAGACTTTCTTCGCCGACAGCGACGAACACGGAAACATTCGCAGTAAAGCGGCACTGTTCCCGACGTTTGATTTGCACAGACCGCGCGGAAACATCTTTGCTTTTGTCGAAAACCTCGGCGAAAAAGAAAGTATCTATCCGTTTTACAATCACCCCGCACTGAATCGAATGAATCAGACGAATCAGGCAAGGCAATCCCCTCACGAATACGAGAGATGCGTTGTCTTCACCCAGAACACATCGGAATATATGTGTCACACCAAAACCCTTCGAATGAGAATGGACGTTTTCCTCGATGAGTCCAAACCCGTGGAAATCCGAAGTTTTACCGTTCAAAATAAGTCGAGCGTTAAGCGTAACCTGATTCTGGGCTGTTATTTCGAGCCTGCGCTGGCACACCCGCGGGATATTTCCGCACACCCGGCGTTCATGGATTTATTCTTGAAAGTCCGTTATGATGAGCAGGAAAGATTGTTCGTAGCCTCCCGGAAAGAGCGGGATTCCAACCATGAGACGGTTATGGCAATGGGATTCGTCCGTTCGGAAGATTTCACCTTCTCGTTTAATCGAGAAGAAGTCGTATCCCGAAACGGCGGAATTTTCTCGGTTCTCGAAAAAGTACGTGACCGCTCAAATTGCGACGTTTCGGTACCCGCGCCTTGTTTGTTTATAAAGACCGACTTCGCACTGGAGGCACATGGTAAAAAGACGGCGGAACTCTTTATCTGTTACGGTAATTCATTCGAGGAAGTTGCCGTATTAGCCCGTGAAATCAGGGGACATCATAAACTTGAACCGTCGGAGGAGGTCATTTCACCGCTTGTATCGAATACGATTTACGGTAGAATTACTCGCCGCGTTTTGGGGAATATAATCTACGCCCCGCAGGTCAATCGTGCGGCGGTGGAAAAAAACAATCTCGATGTTCGGGTATTGTGGAAGTACGGGATTTCGTGTGATTCGCCGATTGTGCTGTATGAACCCGACGATTCTCTTAATCGGCTTGATGGGGTGGATGCTGTAATCGAGATGAAGAAGGCGTTGTCGCTGTGTCAAATTGAATTCGATCTTGTCATGCTCTACGAGAACGCAAAGCAGAAACAGTTATACGAGCAGTTAAGAACCGAAATCAACACCGAAGTGTTCTTGTTGAATAAGCGAGAGCTTTCGCCGCAGGAGCTTAATCTGATTCGTGCGGCGGCGGTATTGAGTCTGCACTCGTCTAATATGCTCATGCTTCATTCGATGAAGAACCCCCGGAAACCTCCCGATGTAATTCTTCCGCTTAATAAGTCGAAGCGATTGAAGCAGTCCGCGGGTGAATCCGAGGGTTACGGCGGGGAAGGCAAATTCGTCATTGATTCCCCGCCGGAAGTCCCGTGGTGCAATGTTATCGCTAACTCCCGATTCGGGACGTTGGTATCCGATAGGGCATTGGGATTTACCTGGGCACTCAACAGCCGTGAGAACAAGCTCACTCCCTGGAATAACGACCTTCGCGGAGATAATCGCGGGGAATTACTTGTCATGAAAGTCGAGCAACCTTCCAAAGGGCAGGGGGGTGAATCAAATCAAACCGCAAATCAGAAAACAAAAGCAAAACTCTATGATTTAATCGATGGCTCAAGGGCGATTTTTTCACCCAACTCCGCCGATTATTCGGGAGTTGCCGGAAGTGTCGAAACCGCAGTGTCGGTTCGGGTGTACGAACGCGGAATGGGTAAGCGGGTTGTCCTTGAGTTGACGAATCACGGCAAAACGGCAAAACAGGTCGAAATTGCGTATTATGTCGAGCCGGTTATGGGGGTAGACCGAACCTACGTTTCGTCGCGCCTGATTAAAACCGAAACATCGGGCAACGCACTGATTATGAGGAATCCTTCCAATAACGCCCTTTCGGGCGCGATGACCCTTTCGTCGGACAAGAAAGCCCGGTTCGTTACCGATAAATCCGAGTTTTGGAGAGGAAACTGGAATCCTGAAACATCAGGCGGTGACAGCGTTTCGGAATTATCGGAATTAATAGGTGCGGTTGTTGTGAAAATCGACCTCCCGCCGAAACGCAAAGAGAAAATCAAGTTCATTCTGGCGTTCACCCAAAACACAGAAGAACCGTTGAGCATGGAAAAATCGCTCAAACGGCGAAAGAACACCGTAGTTCTGCCCACGCGTGAAATCGACAGCGGAACTCCCGCAATTGACGATTTGTACAAGTATTGGCTTCCGTGGCAGGTCATCGGTTGCCGAATGTGGGCAAGAACGGGATTCTACCAGAATTCAGGTGCGTATGGATTCCGTGACCAGCTTCAAGACTGTCTTGCGGCGGTGCTAATCCGGCCCATTGTTGCGAAGTCGCAGATTATAAGATGTTGCGGTGCTCAATTCGAAGAAGGTGACGTGCTTCATTGGTGGCACGACCTCAAAACGTCAATCAAAGGCGTTCGTACCAGATACTCGGACGATTTGTTGTGGCTTCCTTACGTTCTGGCTGATTACGTGGAACAAACCGGAGATAAAGAAATCCTCAAGACGCAGATTAAGTATTGCAGCGGAAAACTGCTTCAGGAGCATGAGCATGAAGTCTACGCAGAAGTCACCCGTTCGGATTTAGCAGAGTCGGTTTATCATCATGCCAAGCGCGCCCTCGAAAAAGGTTACAACAAGTCGCCGCGGGGATTGTTGCTCATGGGTGGCGGTGACTGGTGCGACGGGTACAACCGTGTCGGAATCGGCGGTAAAGGCGAAAGTGTCTGGCTTTCGATGTTCTACGCACTGGTCGCGAAGAATTTCTCCAAAGTCGCAAAACTCATGAGTGATTTGAGCTATGCGGTGGAGTTGGAAAGCCGTGCATCGGAACTGCTTCGAAAAGTCGATGAGTTGTGTTGGGACGGCGAATATTATCTCCGCGCGTTCTACGATGACGGAAGCAAAATGGGCAGCCGCGAATCCGACAAGTGCAGAATTGACCTTCTTCCGCAAGCGTTCAGCGTTTTAGCGGGAATGTCTCATCCCGAACGCGTAGAATCGGCAATCAACAGCGCGTTACGTGAGTTATACGACTCTGAAAACCGTATAGTCAAGCTGTTTACACCTCCGTTTGAGCGTTCGTCGAATCAAGGCGCGCCCGACCCCGGTTATGTGCAGAGTTATCCTGCCGGTGTCCGTGAAAACGGCGGACAATACACCCACGCAGCGGTCTGGCTTGCTCTGGCTTGTCATCGAACGGGAATGGAACGCAAAGCGAAGGAAGTGATTAACGCACTCTCATCGGCGGAGCGGAACAAGGACTATAAAACCGAACCGTATTATTTAGCCGCCGACATTTATGCAAATCCCAAAGCGTACGCTCGCGGCGGTTGGTCGATTTATACCGGTTCAGCCGGTTGGTATTACAGGGCATTAAGAGAGATTTACGGTGACTTTGAGCAATAACCCAAACACAACAATCCCGAAAGCGTTGCGCTTTCGGGATTGTTGTGTTTAGTTCGGATTATCTTGCACTGCTTTTCAGTGCGACGCGGGCTTTCTTGACTTCGGCAAAGTTATGCCCGAAGAGTTCTTCTTGTTTCGCTAACATGTCGTCGATGTAAACGTTGGTTGTATGTCGGAGCTCTTTCGATTTCCGTTGCGCGGTATCCATGATTTCTTGGGCACGTGCCCGCGCTAAACGTGTTATCTCCTGGTTTTCGACCATTCGTTTCGCTTGCTCGCCGGCACGTTTAATGATTTCATCGGACTCTTTATTAGCTTGATTGATGAGTGCTTTGCGTTCGCTCACAACGTTTTTCGCCTGGTCGATTTCCCGCGGCAGATTCATACGTATTTCCTGAACCAGATTGCTCATCTTATCTACGTCGATAAAACTTCTCCCCCTGCTGAACGGGACCGCTACTGCTTTCTCCAGTGCTTCGTCCATCATATCGAGAATTTCTTCTATGCTCACTGCTTTCCTCCTAGTATAGTTATTTATTGAAAATTAAAATATGCGTTCTACGCTTCTATGCTTTTACACTTCCACTTTTAAGCGTTCTATAATGTCCCCGGCTATGCAATTCGGGACGAACGCGCTTATATCACCTCCAAACATGGCGATTTGTTTCACTGCACTTGACGAAAGGAACATACTTGCCGCATTCGCCGACAGGAACACTGTTTCAGCCGTGTGGCACATATCCCGATTGATTAGTGCCATCTGAAACTCATACTCAAAATCCGACATAGCGCGAAGCCCCTTCACGATAACGTCGGCGTTTCGTTTTATGAAATAATCAATGAACAGACCGGAACTGCTGTCGATTTCTATGTTGTCTTTATTTTTAAGGCTCCTGTTCAGAAATTCAATCCGCTCTTCGGTAGAAAAATTCGCCGCCTTCATGGGATTAATCGAAACCAACACGATTAACTTATCGAAAAGTTTCGCCGCCCTTTCTATGATGTCGATGTGTCCGTAAGTCACCGGGTCGAAACTCCCGGGATAAATGGCTGTTTTAACTGTTCTCAAATTAAATTAACTCCTGTAAATAGTAAGCGTGACCGAGCCGCAACAGTAGACTTTATCCACTGTAAACCCCGATAAGTTGTCGGGCAGATTCAGCTCCTTTTCATGCTCACAGATTATAATTCCGCTGGGGTTCATCTTCGGGATTAACAGGGGAAATACCTTCCCGATTATTCCTTTATAATATGGCGGGTCAACGAAAGCGATGTCGAATCCCTCTTTGCACAACCGCAGGAATGCGTTGTACGGCAGACGGAACGTTTCCGCGTTGCTTGACAATCCCGTTTTAGCGAGGTTTTCTTTAACTACTGTCACCGCCGCCGAATTGTTGTCCGCGAAATATGCCTTCTTCGCTCCCCTGCTGACGGCTTCGATTCCGAGTTGACCCGAACCCGCAAACAAGTCGGCAACCACCGCATCTTCCAACTCAAACTGAATCGCCGAAAACATAGTCTCTTTGATTTTGTCGGAAGTCGGTCTTGTATCGTTCCCTTTCAATGACTTCAAAGGGATTCCTTTAGCTCTTCCGGTAATAACCCTCATTAAAAATTCTCACTTATGAATTTATGAAGTTCCGCGGCCTTCTCCGGGTTGATTTTAGCCGCTTCACCGATTTGCTCCTGCGTTGCTTCTTTCAATGCTTGCTTTGTCTTGAAGCGTTTCAGCAATGCCTCGGCTTTTTTCTCGCCGATTCCCGGCAGACGTGTCAGTGATAGCGTGAAGCTGTTTTTCTTGTGTTTCTCCCGCGCGAAAGTCACCGTGAATCGGTGGACTTCCTCTTGAATCCCCGTTAAAAACGTGAACACGCTTTTGTTTGAACGTATCTCAATCTCCCCACCCGAAGCCGCTACCGCACGGGTTTTGTGTCGGGTGTCTTTTACCAGCCCGAACAGCGGAATGTCCAGTCCCAACTCTTCTAACAGCGATTTAACGGTCGAAACGTGACCCGCCCCTCCGTCAAGCAGGATTAATCCGGGAAGGGTTGCAAAATCATCACCGTCATCACCACCGGACTCGGCGTACCGTGCGAATCTGCGCCGGATTACCTCCCGCATACTCGCATAATCGTCGGTTCCGCTTACTTCTTTGACGGTGAACCTTCGGTAGGCACGTTTGAACGGCTTACCGTTGCGATAAACCACCATTCCCCCGACCTTGACCGATTCCCCTATATTGGAAATGTCATAACACTCAATGAATTCCGGTGTTTTGCTTAACCCCAAGAGTTTTGCCAACTCTTCAACCGCAGTTGATTCTTTGGATTTTCGCCCTGCCTTCAATGCAAGGAACTCGGCGGCGTTATTTTTGGCGAGCATAACCTGCGAGAGTCCTTCCCCGCGTTTCGGGGTGACTATTTTCAGCTCAAGATACTCTTGAAGCAGTGCCTTGTCTTCAGTTTTGTCTTCGATTTTTTCTTCGATTTTTTCTTCGATTTCAAGCTCAATATCAATGTAAATCTCGCGAGGTTTACAGTCTGAATCGGAGTAATATTCCCGCAAAAAGTCCGACATCAGATTCAAATGTCCCGATTCATCGTGTCCGTCGCCCAGATAGAAAGTCTGTTTATCGGTGAGTCTCCCGCCCGAATACTTCACGACCGCCGCCGCCGCCAACGTGTCCGAATATGCGATTGCAATTACGTCATAATCACTCGTTTTAGATGAAATCACGCTTTGAACCGTGTCTGCGCGTTTCATCGCGGCGATTCTGTCACGGATTTTAGCGGCTTTCTCGAACTCCAGTTTCTCCGCAGCGGATTCCATCTCTTTTGTCAGTGCCGCAATGCTCGACTTGCTGCCGTTCTTGATATAATTAACGGCGGATTTGATGATTTCCGAATACTCTTCCTCGGAAACCCCACCTTGGCAGACCCCCATACACCGTTTGATTCTGTAATTCAGGCAAGCCCGTTTAGGTTGAGCGTTTTCCGAAGGAAACTTTAAATTGCAAGAAGGCAACATAAAAATCCGGTTGGCATCTTCGACCGATTGCTTCACGAAGAATCCGCCGACATAAGGCCCGAGATAACGGGCACTCTTGTCCTCGGCATTGAGAACGTACTGCAACCGCGGATATGCCCCCGCAGTGATTTTCACGTAGTTGAATCCTTTTGCATCTTTTAAGAGAATGTTGTACTTAGGTCGGTGTTGCTTGATAAGCGAAGTCTCAAGCACGAACGCATCGATTTCTTTCGGGGTCACGATATAATCGAAATCGCGTATACGTTCCACCAGTCTTTCGGTTTTTCGGTCGCGCTTACTCAAATCGGCGAAGTACGAAGACACTCGATTCTTGAGCTGTTTCGCCTTCCCGACATAGATGATTTTGCCCTTTTTGTCCTTCATGAGATACACGCCGGGGGTGAGCGGCAACTTCGCCGATTTTCCCCTCAAGAACTCGATTTCAGGATTAAGAATCACCGATACTCCTTAACATTTGTTTTGGCTTACTTTTGACCTGCTTAACCTCTTCCGGTCCCGTAGAAGAACAGCGTCATAGTCCCCGGTCCGGAATGAACGCCGATTACCGGGTTGACAAACCCCGTCTCGAACTCTTTTACACCGAACTTTTCCTTCAACTGCTTTTGAACATACTTCAAATCTTCCGGGCAATCACCATGACCCATGAAAACACGATGATTTTCGGGATTAATCGCCGTTTCACCGAACTTTTTTACCAGATAATCGAGGGAAGCCCGTCTTCCGCGGGCGGTGTCAACCTTGATTAGTTTACCGTCGTTATTTACGTGCATTATCGGCTTGATTCCCAGTACTGTCCCCGCTACTGCGGTCGCACCCGAGATTCTGCCCCCTCTTTTAAGGAAGAACAAGTCATCCACCGTAAACCAGTGACAAATCTTGAGGGTGTTGTCCACCTGCCATTGATAAATCTGTTCGAGTGAATCGCCGCGGTCACGCTGTCTTACCGCAAAATCGACGTTGAGTGCTTGACCCTGCGCCGCCGATTTCGTATCGAAGACGTACATTTTCCTGTCGGGATAAAGCGGTTTCAGCTTTTTGACAACGCCGAGTGCTTGTTCGTAAGTCGCACTCAATGCCGACGAGAACGCAAGATAAATGAAGTCCTTGCCTTTGTTGAGTATGTCGGTGAATGCGGTAATAAACGTATCGGCGTTAATCAGGGCGGTGTTCGCCGATTCTTTCTTACGCAGTCTCTCGTAGAAAGTGCGAATCCATTCGTCGTTATTGCCGGGCTGATAGGTATCGAACTCTTCTTCCCCGAAATAGTACTTGAAAGAGACGATTTTTACGTTGTTTTTCGTAGCATACTTATAGGTAAGCCCCGCTGACGTGTCGGTAATGATTTCGAACGGCATACGTTATCTCCTTAATTATTTAGATTTACAAATCAGTTTATCATAAAAAGAAAAATCTGTCAAGCTATTGACAACGGGAATTTTTTATGCTAAAATGACGAAGACCTAAAATTTTGAGAAATTTTTCCGACAAGAGGGAACCGAAACAACAGTTCGATTGTCTATATTAATGTCGGGGATTTTCAGAAGATTTACAGGTTCTGAAAATGGAGGTGTACCGAAGCGGTCATAACGGGGCGGTCTTGAAAACCGTTTGCCTTTACGGGCACAGGGGTTCGAATCCCTTCACCTCCGCGCACCCACACACCGCCGACAAATTACGGCGGTGTGTTGTAATTCATCGGCAGAAAACTATTTTTTTAATCGAAGGAGAAAACAAATGAAAACAAAAATCCTGTCCCTGTTAGTCGCAACGGCGATGTTACTTAGCGTAGGAACATTCCTGCCGGTCTACGCAGATGAAGACCTGCCTACCCCGCAAATCATCTTCATTGAAGAAGGAACTATGGAAAAAGACGGCGAGAATATCCACACGCCCTTTACTATCCCCTCGACAAGCGGTTATGTGTTCTTGACCTTTACCCGACCTGCGCTAACGGGTAGTTTCCTCAATTTAGTGGATTTTGAAATCACAATGCGAAACACGCAAACCGGTGAAGTCGTAATATCCACCATAGCCAAAGGGGATTCCCCTGTCTCGGTCTCGACTGCGCGTACTAATTTTGTCAAAGGCGGAGAATATGTCGTCACGGTGAAAAACACCCGCAACCCTTCGACCAATAACCCCGGCTTGTACCCGTTTGATTACACCGTTTCTGTCACCTACACCGATAACGCGGGTCAACTCGAAGTCGAACCCAACGAAACGCCGGAAACGGCAACCCAAGTAGAACTCAACAAACCCATCACCGGATACGTAGAAAACGGCGGGCTTGACTTCTACCGGTTCGAACTTGAACAACCCGGAAAAATCGGATTGACCTTCAGACACGCAAACCTGGAACGGACTACCGATATTTGGCGTGTCAGCTTAATCGACACTGATGGGGTTGTTTTGTTTTCGTTCACTTCAAAGGGAAACGCGTCGTCTTTTTCGGGGAATGACAGCATAAACGACTACCTGGATGCAGGGGTCTACTACGTCCGTGTGAATAAAGGGAATACCTCCACCTCACGGAGTGAAGTCGATTACACCCTTACCGTTAATTATGAACTTAACGAAGGCCAATTCGAAATCGAACCCAACAACACCAAGGAACTTGCAACCGCAATCGAGATTGATACCGAAGTTGTCGGAAATCTCAGCTCAACCAACGATGTGGACTGGTACAAATTTACCATTACCGAACAGAGTTTAATCAGCGTGACCTTCGCCAACCCCAATTTGGAAACAAACAGCGCGAGATGGTCAATCTCACTGTTTGATTCGGTAGACTTCTCACTGGGAACGTTTGATGCCCGCAGCGACACCCCGGTAAGAACAGTTCCCGAAACGGCATTTAATCTCCCGGAAGGTACGTACTATATCAGGATTCAAATAGGAGGTTCGTCCGGACTTCTCGCCAACCCGCTCGTCCACGAGAATTACAAGTTGACCGTCAACACCGAAAAAATCGAATACTGTTCGGTGTGCAAGAGACCTATAGAGAACTGTATCTGCGTTGACGTACTCGGAGACATTGACGGAAACGGCGTAGTCGCAATCGCAGACGCACTTGAGATTTTAAAGTATCTCGCAGGAATGAACAGTCAGGTCGAACCCAACACGAAGGCATGGGCAGCGTCATTGATTACCCCTGCAAGCCGTGCGGCAGACAAACCCGCAATCGGCGATGTACTTGAAATCCTCAAGAAATTAGCGGGAATGACAAGTCTCTGCTGAGTAATATTAAACCGCCGTCTCTCGAAAGAGGGACGGCGATTTTTTGTTGCCTAGGCAACGAAACTTGGTACTGTGCGCCGAACTTTCGTTGTATGATTAAATAGCAGTCCCCGAAAAACGGGGCAACGAAAGGAATTACCAATCATGAAACTGAAAATGAACAAGCAAAAATTCTCGAAGAAAATCGTAGAGGAGCTCTGCGACATCGCCTTCAACCGATTTGACGTGAGGACCAACCAGAAGCTCACCGCAATCAAATTGTTGATGCAGATTTTAGACAATCCCGATGTCGAAGACGAATCTGCGGACGAAGACGGCGAAAAGTCCGAAGAAATCGACTTCGGCGACGATGAGGACGTACCGTAATTTCGATTGCTGTCTGAATCCCGCCGCAGGAATGAATATAGCAGTTCGCTTGACATTCGGAAAGCGGGCTGCTATGGCAGCGACAAAGTCGCTGTCCGCCGCCATCGGCGGGCGAGCGTTTGCGTTTGGCTTTGCCAAATGCAAACAAGATTTATAAAGAATCGCAATTTTGAGGAATTGACGGTTCAGACCT
>WRKZ01000033.1 GCA_009777835.1 Oscillospiraceae bacterium
TTTTGATTCAGACATTATGTTCGGACCGGACAGTTATCAGTTGCTTCCCGAAGGCAGGAGGGTACTCAATACAATTGTACCGGGAATCAGAGCAATTAACGATTATATCGCAACGGTCGAAGTTGAAGGGCATACCGCACCGTTACCTCCGGGTCAATCGGGCGGGACGAATGATTGGCAACTTTCGGGTATGCGTGCTGCTACGGTGGTTACTTATCTGGACGGTTGGCATAAGATGGTCGATGAGGATAAGTTTACTATTGCAGGGTTCGGACCGCACAGACCGCATTACTCGCTTGAAAGTGAAGAGACAAGGGCGAGGAATCGGCGGGTGGAATTGGTAATTACTCGGAACAATTATTCGCCGGAAAACACGAATAGAATGATTGACCTTCTTACGTATGACTATCGGTTGGGCGGGATTCCTATGGGACCCGATGAAGGCAGACAGCCCCAAGCGGGGGATTTTGACCGCGGCAGACAAATCAGGAATCGAATCATGGAGAAATATGGTGTAGATGACGGCGTGTTTAACAACGATTCTGATTCGGGCAGCGGATTCGGCCCTGTTATTCCGGGGACTCCGGTGTTACCGGAAGATCCGACGGAAAGCGAGTAGGTTATCGGTTGGAATCCGAAAGACGGGTTAAGAAAAAATGATTCAAAAAGGGTGGTGATGACTTGGCTGATGCTCTTACACAGGAACAGATAGACGCGATGCTCGCCGGGGTCGCAGCCGGTGGAGATATTGAGTCGGTGGCTGATACAAGCACCGGGGTTGTGAAGGATTACGATTTCAGAGCACCCAAAAAGCTCACGAAAGAGCGAATGAAGGTGCTTAGCAGCATATTCGACAACTATGCTCGTCTGATGTCTTCTTATCTCACGGGATTGTTGCGGCTTTACTGTAAAGTTTCCCTCAATTCGATTGAGGAGCAGAAGTATTTCGAGTTTAACAACGCATTGCCCGATTATGTAATGATGGGGATTTTCAATTTAGTCATAAATGATGACGAAGTTGAGGACGTTTCGGCGATTGTTCAGTTGAGCAACTCTATTTCGTACATTATGATAGACCGTTTGCTCGGCGGAAAAGGTGCGTCTTCGGCTGATTCGGACAGGGATTTTACCGAAATCGAAGTAAGCGTCATGCGCGGTATAATTAAGAGCATGACGGATATGTTTCAAGAACCATGGGAAAACTATGTCGAATTGAAACCTGTTCTCAACAAGATTGAAACGAATTCGAGGGTTGTGTCCAGTATCGGATATGACGACACCATGATAATCGCCATGTTGGACGTTTATATAAACGAAACGAAATCGATTATTTCGGTATGTATTCCAACATTGGAATTAGACGGGTTGATGCAGAAGTATGCTACTTTCAATGCAAAGGGTGCGAGGAAGAGTGACGAAGCCCGCGAGCATGAACGCAAGGAAAGCATAATGACTACGCTTTCACATTCGCTGCTTAACGTAACGGCTGTTTTGGGTGAAACCAATCTTGATATGTATGACGTGATGAATTTGCAGATGGGTGACATAATTCCGTTGGGTAAAGGGATTGATAATAATATAATCCTTAACGTCGGGGGGCAGACGTGGTTTGACGGGAAACTCGGGGTTTTTAACAGCAAGAAAGCCATAAAAATCGAAAACGTGTTAAGAAATGACTTTAACCAGTAAGGAAGGGAACGGACAGTTCAATGTCGATGAAATCAATTACAGACACTCAAAAAGATGCAATAGGCGAAATCATGAATATCGCGATGGGCAGTGCGGCGACAGCGGCTTCAGAATTGCTCAATGCGAAGGTATGGATTACTACGCCTGAAGTCAGTGTTTTGCAAGCAAGCACCATGAAAAGGGAAGAGCTTGAGCCTGCGATTTGCGTAAAAATCGTTTATACAAAGGGTATTACCGGTTCAAACTTGATGTTGCTTAAACAAAACGATGTTCAGATGATTCTCAATCAGTTAATGGGGCAACCTTTGGAAATTTCGCCCGATTTTGAATTCGATGAACTGAACATTTCAGCCGTGTCGGAAGTTATGAACCAGATGATGGGTTCTGCTTCTACGTCGTTGTCTAAGTTTCTTGAAATGAACATAGACATATCGACCCCTGTTCCGCACATAATGGACCAGATTAATTTATCTGAGCTTCAAGATTTCGGACCTGATGATATGGTGGTTGCCGTTAACTTTAACTTGACCATAGAGGATGTCATTAACTCTGAATTTGTGAGCGTTTTGAGTATTGATTTGGCAAGGGAGTTGTCGGACAGGTTGATTGAACTTAACACCCCGCAAGAAGAACCGGAACCGGAGCCGGAATCTGCGCCTGCACCTATAGCTCAGCAACCGGAACTTTCGGCAGCGCAACCGGGAACGACTCCCGCTCAAGGTTATCCTCCGCAAGGAGTTATGCCGCAACCACCCCAGAGTCCCCAAGGTTATCCGCCACCCGGGATGGGTTATCCGCCTGAAATGGCTTATGGTTATCCGCAACCTTATGGAGGTTATCCTATGCAAATGCCGATTAATATTCAGACTGCACAGCTTCATCAATTCGAGAGTTTTGGCTCTTCGTTGTCGGGTGAGCAAAAGGATAATCTGCAGTTGTTGTTGGGTGTTCCGTTGCAGATTTCGGTTGAAATCGGAACCGCAAGGAGACGTGTCAAGGATATTCTTGAGTTTACGCAAGGGACGATTATTGAGCTTGAACGTCAGGCAGGTGCGCCTGTAGATGTCATGGTCAACGGTAATCTGATTGCACGCGGGGATGTCGTGGTAATTGATGATAACTTCGCTGTCAGAATCACCGAGATTATAAAGTCTAAGTTCATGGATTCGCTCGGCAAGGAGTAAGGTTGAGCAGAGGACGGTAGTAATGCGGCAAACGGTAAATAAGCACAATAAAAAAATTATGTAATAAATAAGGAGAGATTTTCAACATGGACAAAAAGATTCTACTGGTTGATGACGCGGCTTTTATGAGGATGCTTATAAAGGACACGTTGACAAAAAACGGATACACAAACATTATCGAGGCGGCAGACGGTGAAATAGCCTGTCAGATGTATGATTCCGACAAGCCCGACTTAGTCGTAATGGACATAACCATGCCGAACAAAACAGGGATTGAGGCATTAGCGGAAATTAAGAGCAAGAATCCCGCTGCGAAGGTTATTATGTGTTCCGCTATGGGACAGGAAGCGATGGTTGTCGAGGCGATTAAACTCGGCGCGCTCGACTTTATCGTTAAGCCTTTCAAACCGGACAGGATTCTTCAAACTGTTTCGAAGATTCTGGGATAAAGAAATAGAGCGACGGCACAATCAAAGTTATACCGCTTAACGGGAAACAAGTACGGTTGGGCGGTATATAGCTGAAAATAAGAGGGGTGACAAGTTCAGTCCTCTTGTTTGCTTAAGAAAAGCAAGGGTGGAATGAATATGCCGGATGTTTTGTGGATTGCAGTATCGTTGTTGGGCGTTCTTGGTTTGATGTTTTTGATGTTTTTCGGATTGAGAATGTTTAATCGGCGTATTTCGACTATGGGCGGCCGTCTTCGTGTGATTGACAGGGCAACTCTCGGTCGTGATTCCATGATTTTGGTGGTGGCGGTTGCAGGAAAACTGATGTTAATCGGGGTTTCATCGCAACGTGTGGAAAAGCTAGGTGATTTAGACATGAGCGAGGAAGAATATACTCAAGCAGCTTTTTCGGGAGCTGGTGGGGGAGTTTTGCCGTTCTCCGATATACTGAGCAGTTTTATCGGGAAGAAGCCGAAACAAGAGCAGTCTTGTGAGCTTGACGGATATAAAGCAAAAGGGGATGATACAAATCAAGAAAATCAAAATTCTGAATAGGCTTTTTGCATCTTTTGCTGTCGTTATCCTCTTTATTGCGGCGTTTTCGGTTTTGGGTTCGCCGGTGTTTGCGGCGGCAGAAGAAGGAGGCGTTTCGCCGGGAGTAATCGGCGAGGACGAGTTTAATGACTTTTCACCGGAATCATCGGCATTGAACGATTTAATCGGAGTTGATGGGTCGAGACCGTTGGAAATTCTTCTGTTGATTACGATTGTTTCGGTTGCGCCGTCGATTTTGCTGATGATGACTTCGTTCACACGAATTATTATCGTTTTCGGGTTTTTGCGCAATGCGATGAGTACGCAATCAACCCCGCCAAACCAGATTTTAACCGGACTGGCATTGTTTTTGACTATATTTATAATGTGGCCGGTGTTTGCACAAATCAACAACCTCGCCTACGTTCCTTATACGAACGATGAATTAACCGCATGGGAAGCAGTCGAAGTTGCGGGAGAGCAGTTGAAGACTTTCATGGTCAAGCAGACCTCTAACGACAGCATGAACTTCTTCATGGATTTAGCTGATGTGACGCTGTTCAATATAGACGAGGAAGGAAACCAAGTCCCTGTTCTTGATACCGACCGCGAGAATATAAGCATGGAGAATTATCAGGAGCAGTTGAGCCTTCGTGTGGTGATTCCTGCTTTTATGATTAGTGAGCTTTCGCGGGCTTTTCAAATGGGATTCCTACTGTTTATTCCCTTTTTGATTATAGATATGGTAGTTGCTTCGACCTTGATGTCAATGGGTATGATGATGCTTCCGCCGGCAATGATTTCGTTGCCGTTCAAGATTATGCTGTTTGTTTTGGTGGATGGTTGGCAAATGTTAGTTGGGACTTTGGCTGCGTCTTTTAATATTTAGGAGGGCGGAAGTTTGAATAATAGTTCACGAGTCGGCGGGTTCGCTGTCGAGAAGGTGAGCTTGACAGGCTTAATTCATGCCACGTTTGTGGCAGAAGGGCATGGTCATAATTATGACTCAAGAGATAGTTCTTCAGATATTCACCGGGGCGATTTGGTTGGCGTTCAAACTCTGCGCTCCGATGTTGTTGGCGGCTATGTTAATCGGGCTTGTGATTGCGATTTTGCAAGCGGCGACTCAGGTTCATGAGCAGACGTTGACTTTCGCACCGAAAGCAATCGGGATTACGCTTGCTTTGTTAGCGTTAGGTCCGTGGATGATTAATCAGGTGATTGATTATCTTAACCAAACGTTTGAACGGATTTCACAAATCGGGCTTTAGCCGTGGATAGGACTGATATACTTTGCAGGAAATATGGAATTTAATCCTTTATAATTACGTAGGTATTCTCGTGGTGTTCGCGCGGGTGATGGGGATTTTTATCTTCAACCCGATTATGGGGCGTTCTACCGTGCCTATGCGTGTTCGGGTTGCGATGACGTTGGTGCTGACCATGGCGATGTTGGCGCATTTGAGTGGGGGAAGCGATTTAATCGGATATGTTCCGACTTCGATTCCGGGGTTTGTGGGCGTACTGATTTTAGAGGCTCTTGTGGGGTTTATCTTCGGATTTATCGTGAACATGATTCTCAACGTAATTATATTAGCGGGGAAAATCATCGATAACCAGATTACGATTGCATTAGCGGAAGTCATGGACCCTACTACCGGGGTTACAATGCCGATTATGGCGAATCTGTATTATTATCTGTTTGTTCTGTATTTTTTTCTGGTCGGCGGACATTTAAGCTATATAAGCTTGTTCGCACGTTCGTACAGAATAGTTCCGATAGGATTTAGTTTAAGCCTGGAATGGATAGGCATGGCAGGCGATATAGTGGATTTCTTGGGAGTCGTATTTACGTTGGCACTCAAGATGGCGATGCCGATTATTGCGGCAGAGATGATTCTGCAAATATGCGTCGGCGTTATTATGAAAGCAGTCCCCTCGATTCAGATTTTTGTAATTAATATTCAAATGAAGATTCTGATGGGTTTGTTTATAATCATGGCGATTGCCGGACCGATGTCCGACTTTATTGAGCGGCTTATGGGTATAATGTTCGAGAATTTGTACGGAACGCTCGAACGAATGGGATGAAGGTGGTGGAGTTAGTTGGGCGGAGGCGGCGGTCAGGAAAAAACAGAGAAGGCAACTCCTAAAAAGAGACGGGATTCTCGCGAGAAAGAGGGCAACGTCCTTCAAAGCAAAGAGATTTCTACGGCGGCATCTATATTCTTTGTGTTTTTTGCGTTGTTTGTTTTGGGGCGATATATGTTCCAAATGATGATGAATACGGTTGCGGGGAGGATTGCCTTCGTAGGTGCCGAATTCACCCCTTCGAGTGAGTTTTTCATGGCGGTTTTGCTTGACGGGGCAAAAAATGTGGCAATGATTCTGGTTCCGCTTTCGGCGGTGGCATTTCTGACACCGGTTATAGCGGGATTCATTCAGACAAAAGGGCTGTTCACCATGAAACCGCTTCGCCCGAAATTCTCGAAGCTCAACCCGATTACAGGATTCAAACGCTTGTTCTCGATGCAGACGGTGGTGAACGTTCTTAAAGGATTGATTGTAATTGCGGTTGTTGCGGTAATCGTTTACAACGAAATCAGTAAGAAAATCGAGGATTTTCAAAGGCTGCTTGACATGGAGTTGATTCAAGGGGTTCTGTATATAGCACGGACTTCGTTTGGTATTGTCATGCTGATTCTTATGATTATTATCTTTGTTGCGGCGGGGGATTATATTTTCCAGTGGTGGCAATACGAGAAGAAGCTTAAGATGTCAAAACAGGAAGTTAAAGACGAATATAAGCAAATCGAGGGAGACCCGATTATTAAAGGTAAAATCAAGCAAAAGCAAAGGGAAATCGCTCAAAAACGGATGATGGAACAAGTTCCTTCATCAGATGTAGTGGTGAGGAATCCGACGCATTTCGCAGTGGCATTGAATTACGATAAAGAGAACACGTTAGTCGCACCGAAGGTTGTAGCTAAAGGAAAAGATGCCTTGGCACTGAAAATAATTGAAATCGCCGAAAAGAATGATGTATACGTTACCGAAAATCGCCCGTTAGCGCGGGAACTCTACGAAACGGTAGAAATCGATCAGGAAATTCCGCCTTCGTTGTACAACGCAATTGCAGTCATATTGACGGATATGTATGCGGCAAAAGGAATTACGATTGAATCTTAATGAAATTTTCAAGGGAGGGAAGCAGGCATGATTAAAAAGATGCTGAACAATGTGTTCGCAGTTTTTGTTATAGTAATCGTGCTTGCTATAGTTATACCCCTTAACCGTGTTTGGGGAGGTGCGTTAATCGATTTCCTCCTGCTCGTGAATATCTCAATTGCAGTTATTATTCTTCTGATGACGATGTACATCAAAGAAACGCTGGAATTTTCGATTTTTCCGTCGGTTCTGTTGATTACAACGGTTTTTCGGTTAGCTCTGAACATTTCTACGACCAGAGGGATTCTGGGTGATGCTCCTACGTTGAAGTTGAGGGCGGCGGGAAGGGTAATCGAAACTTTTGGTGAATTCGCCATGAGCGGGAACGCTGCGGTAGGGTTTATTATATTCATCATCATCGTAATTACCAACTTCTTGGTTATTACGAAGGGTGCGGAACGTGTCTCGGAAGTTGCGGCGCGATTCACGCTTGATGCTATGCCGGGTAAGCAGATGGCAATCGATGCGGATTTGAACACCGGGGCAATCACCGACGAAGAAGCTAAAATCCGACGTACAAAAATCCAACGGGAAGCGGATTTCTTCGGGGCGATGGATGGTGCTACCAAATTTGTCAAGGGTGATGCTATAATGTCGATTATCACGGCATTAGCTAACTTGATTGCCGGTGGAATAATCGGTATGGCAATGGGCGGAATGACTTTCAGCGAAGTCACGGGGACGTATTTCCTTCTTACAGTGGGTGACGGACTTGCCGGGCAGATTCCGGCTTTGCTGATTTCGGTGGGAACCGGTATGGTGGTCACGCGGGCGGGAACCGATGGTTCGTTCAATGCTGATATCAAACGACAGTTTACACGTAATTCTACGGTTATGTATATAACCGGCGGAGTTCTGTATACGTTAATGCTCGTACCCGGATTCCCGCTGATTATTTTGTTTATGTTGGGTACGTCTTTGATTTTCCTCGGATTTTGGATTAGTCGCGCTATGCGCCGTGAAGAGATGGATTCTATGTTAGCGGCAGAGCAGGCAGCGGTTGATGAACTTCAAATGCAGGGGGTGCCGAATCCCGGCAGTCCGGGGGAAGATGGATATTACAGGAACATCGATAACGTGTTTAAGTTATTGAACGTTGAGCAGATAGAGATGGAGTTCGGGTATAGTCTCTTGCATCTGGTTGACGAAAAGAGCGGGGGGTCTACCATTGAACGCGTGGTCTTGTTCCGAAAACAGTTTGCGCAGGAAATGGGAATGGTTTTCCCATCGGTGCGAATGAGGAATAATCCTGAAATCAATCCGAATCAATATCTGATTAAAATCAAAGGGGAAGAGGTTGCCAGGGGGGAAATTCTTACCGACCACTACTTGGCAATCGACAATGGGGATGTAACTAATCCGGTTGACGGAATTGATACGATTGAACCTGCATTCGGGATTCCCGCTCGTTGGATTAGCGAAGACAAAAAAGTCATGGCGGATATAGCCGGATACACGTTAATTGACCCTGTCTCTGTTATGATTACCCATCTTTCGGAAATTGTGAGACTGCACTGTCATGAAGTGCTCTCGCGACAAGACGTTAAGACGATGGTTGAAAACATGAAAGAATCGAATCCGGCAGTTGTCGAGGATTTAATTCCGGGAATCGTTTCAATCGGTTACTTGCAGAAGGTTCTTGCGATTTTGCTTAGAGAAGGCGTGCCGATTCGCGATATGGAGACCATTCTTGAATCGCTGGGCGAGAACGCAGCTTCCCTTAAAGACATGGATATAGCGGTAGAGTATGTTCGCCAGGCTTTGAAGAGGACGATTACCCGTCGGTTTTCGGAAGCGAATTCGCTCCGTGTGGTTACTCTGGACCCGCGGATTGAAGATACGATTATTGCTAACATAAAGAAAACCGACAGGTCCAGTTATCTTTCACTTGACCCCGATATGGTTCAAAAGATTATGGCATCTGCTACCGATGCGGTCTCTCAAGTTCGTGACGTTGTGAATCAGGTGATTGTATTGACAAGTCCGGTTGTTCGGGTGTATTTCAAGAAGTTGGTTGACCAGTTTATTCCCGGAGTTACGGTGTTATCATATAACGAGATTGATAATTCCGCTCAAATCCAGTCGATTGGAAATATAACGATTGAGAAATGATGGGGCGTTATGGATAAAGCTAAACAAGAGCTGTTTCGCAAATATAAACAGACCGGTTCTCTTGAAGTCCGTAATGAGCTTGTTTTGCTTTACATGGACATAGTTCGCGGTTGTGTGTTTTCACTGAAAGGTAACAGTGATGCGGAAGACCTTGTCAACGAGGGGGTAATCGGACTGATTGCAGCGGTGGAGACTTTCGATGCAGACAGAGGGGTTAAGTTTGAAACTTATGCCAACCTTAAAATAAAAGGTGCGATTATAGATTATATTCGCAGGCAGGATAGGGTTCCGCGGTTGGTACGCAGGTTCGGCAAGGAGTTAGATGCTGCTTATGGGGTTCTGTATAATCAACTTGGCAGACAGCCGAATGACATCGAAATTGCTAAGTATATGAACCTTACGCCTACGCAGTTTTCTAAAAGATTGGCGGATACCGTGGGGGTCAATACGCTTTCGTTTGAAGAATTGCTTTATGAAGATAACATTAATTCAATGTCGTTTTCAGACTCTTTTGATGATTCTGTCGGAAGCAGATTGTATTCGAATGAACGCAAGCAGGTAATAATTGAAGCTGTCGCTTCACTTAAACCGAAGGAACAGCAGGTAATCAGTCTGTATTATTACGAGAATCTGAAACTTCGTGAAATTGCTGAAGTTTTGGGTCTCAGTGAATCGCGGGTATGCCAGATTCATTCAAAATGTATGCTTGTTTTGAAATCTAAACTGGAAAGTTATATTTCTGAGATTTAAATTAGGGAGGAAAATGCTCATGTTTATGAGGGGATTCTACAATTCGGCGCAGGCAATGATTGTCAAGCAGAGGGAGTTGGATGCGGTTTCTAACAATATCAATAACATCAATACGCCCGGTTATCGGAAGGACGAGGTAACGCTCAATACCTTTATGGATGAGTTAATTTGGGTTCAGGGGAGACGGGCTACGCACTCCGGCACTTTTCAGCAGACCTACGTGGAAGAGTCGCGGACGAATCTTGAGCAGAGTTCGTTGGAATTCACCTACAGCCGTTTTGATTTTGCGATTCATGGGGATGTGTATTTCAATATAACTGACAGGGCAGGTAATACTTATCAGTCAAGGGCGGGACAGTTTGAACTTGATAATGAGGGGTATTTGTGTCTGGGACGTTCGGGCCGACTTCAAGGGGTCAATGGCGATATTTATGTCGGGCATGATGATTTCGTTGTGAATACCGATGGTACGATTGTCAATACAGACGGCGAACTCATTGCGCAATTACTGCTGACTTATATTCCGCCGGATGCACCCGCGGTAGATGTACTGAAAATCGGCGATAATCTGATTTCGTACGTCGGTGGAGCGGAAATGCCGGAAGGTGAGAGATTCGATATTATACAAGGGGCGTTCGAGAAATCCAATGTTGATGCTAATAAAGAGATGGTAAAACTGCTCGAATTACAACGTATGTTTGAAGCAAATAGTGCGATTCTCAAGGCATTCGATATGATAAACTCAAGGAGTGCAGACTTAGCGAAACTGAATAGGTAATTCAATTGAAGGGGGCTGAAGCATGGATGAAGTTTTGAAGGAGCGGATTCGTGACATTTACAAAAATAATTCAATCGACAGATTGAGTTTTTTTGAAAACGTTTCGCCTAAAAAATTCAAAAACGCAAAGAACAGTTATGCTCGTGAATTAGATTCTCCGAATGACGATGAAAGCGTTGTTTGTCATTTCGATGATACGCTTTTCGGCGGAGCAAAGGAGGGGTTCATTCTTACAACAAAACGCTTGTATTTTAAGAATATACTCTGCGGAAGAGTGGTTGTTGATATCGGCGATATAGCGGGTATGTATCTGCTGAGTAAAGCCATCCCTGAAATTCTTATTAAATCAACCGACGGGGATTTAAGTGTGCATATAATCACACAAAACACAAGCAAAAAGTCACAAGAAATACTCCTTTATATATTAGACGAAATCGTCAAACTGTTGAAAGAAAGGCTTCCGGTCAAGGAAGAAATCCAAGAAAACGCGCAGATTCAAAAGGGGGGCGAGTTAACCCTCACGATATGTAAAAGTTGTGGTGCACCTAATGATATTTCGCGGAAATCGTGTCGCTACTGCCATATAAAACTAAGTTAAATTCAAATCAAACGAACGAAACGTTCGCAAAGGAGAAATTTATGAACATATCCTTCTATACA
Organism: Oscillospiraceae bacterium; assembly: GCA_009777835.1. Taxonomy (GTDB): domain Bacteria; phylum Bacillota; class Clostridia; order Oscillospirales; family Ruminococcaceae; genus Ruminiclostridium_E. Next base: position 11,385 of record WRKZ01000033.1, read on the forward strand.
GCCAGAACGGGCTTGATTGCTCAACAGCAGGGTCTCAACATCTATGCTAATAACATAGCTAATGTCAACACGGTCGGATTTAAACCGCTTCGTCCGAGTTTTGCCGATTGTATTTACACGCTTCAACACCATAATCGAGAACAGTGGCAGACGGGTCATGGGCAGTATCTTTCCAAGACTGATTTTATGTGGAGTGAATCGCCTTTCGTTGCCTCTGACCAACCTCTGGATTTTGCTCTCCCCGGAGACGGATTCTTTATGACCCTCGACAGAAACGGTGAGACTTATCTTACAAGGGATGGTGCGTTCGCGGTTTCGTTTACCGGGGAAGTGTGGGAGCTTGTTAACGGGTTCGGCGATTTTGTTCTTGATTATGAGGGAAATCGCATTACCGTACCTTTCGAGTTGGACGGAAATGGTGAAGTTACCACGAATATCGATTACGCCGCATTGGAAGTTATGATTGGGGTGTTCAGTGTTCCGAATAACTGGGGGCTGGAACAATCGAACAATAATCGGTTTATCGTTACCGAACGTTCAGGAGCAGTTGTTGCGAATTATGATGCCGATAAGGTTCGCGGTGCGCTTGAAATGTCGGCAACGGATTTGGCGGGCGATATGGTTCGAATTATTGAGACGCAACGTTCTTATCAGTTGAATGCGAAGGTCATTCAGGTATCGGACGAAATTATGCGGACGGTAAACAATTTAAGGTAAAATTAAGAATTTAAAAACAAATCTGGAAAGGACCGAACCATCATGCGGATTTGAGCAGGGTGGGGCGGCATGGTCATAAAAATGCTTCAAAAATACGAAGATTTAAGTGATGTGCATATTGATGTACTGAAAGAAATCGGGAATATCGGTTCGGGAAATGCTTCTACGGCATTATCTGCTATGATAGGCAGAGAAATCGTAATCAGTATGCCGGAGGTGAAATTTCTGGGGTTTCAAGAGGCCATTGAAAAGAACGGCAGTCCCGAGGAAACGGTGGCATCTGTGTTAGTCCGACTGAAAAATGATGTTGAGGGCATGATTCTGCTTATTGTTGAGCATGAGTTCGCTACAAACGTGCTGAATATATTCTTTGGCGAAAAGCAGATTGAGTTGGTGGAATTAAACGATGATGATATTTCAGCCTTAACCGAAATCGGTAATATTATGAGTCATTCGTATATTAATGCCATCGCTACATTGGCGGGTTTGAATATAGGGGTGGATACGCCTTCGTTTGCCGTAGATATGTTTGGGGCTATTATGAGTGTCCCGATTATTGAGTTTGGCGAAGTCGGCGAGAAATTGCTCTGTATAGACAAGATTATCGAAATCGACGGTGTGAAGATGAAATCGAATATGCTGTTGATACCAACGGTTGAATCTCTGGAGAAGTTGTTCGGAAAATTAGGTGTCGTATGAATTTAAACGTAGGAATTTCTGATTGGAAAGTAGCAAAACCGCCGGACGTTCTTGTAACTTATGCGTTGGGTTCGTGCGTGGGGATTTGTCTGTATGACAAGCGAACGAAAATCGGCGGGCTTTCCCATATAATGCTCCCTAACAGCACTACCTCGGGTGAACCGAATATAAACAGAATGAAATTCGCTGATACCGCCATTCCCGATATGATTAAGAAAATGGTGGCAATGGGTGCGCTTCAGGTCGGGCTTACCGCGAAAATCGCCGGCGGGGCATTGATGTTTAAAACCTCCTCTGACAGGTTTAACATAGGCGAACGAAACGTCGAATCGGTGAAAAGCGTTTTGCAGTCGTTACGCATTCCGCTTATAGGGCAGGATGTCGGTTTGAATTATGGTCGAACTGTGTTTTTCTATCCGGAGACCGGCGCAGCTATGGTGAAGTCGGCAACAAAGGGCGAGAGAAAGTTGTGAGCGGCTTTCTCCCGGTTTCAAGAGGTGAGTTGTTCAATCCTACAGTATCACCGGATTTTATATGCGTTACGGGTGATGCTTATGTAGACCACCCGTCTTTTGGAATTGCAATAGTCTCCCGTATTCTGGAAAGTTGCGGCTTTACTGTGGGAATCATTTCTCAACCGGTCAACGATTCTGATTTCACGGAATTCGGTAAGCCGCGGCATGGTTTCATGGTAAGCGGCGGAAACATAGATTCTATGGTGGCGAATTATACCGTAGCAGGGAAAAAGCGGAACGATGACGATTATAGTCCCGGAGGTAAAGGCGGAAAACGTCCCGATTATGCTGTCAATGCTTATTGCAAGACGATTAGGCGGCTTTTTCCGGATGCCGGCATAGTCATTGGTGGGTTGGAAGCGTCACTCAGACGTTTCGCTCATTACGATTTTTGGTCGAATAAGGTTTTACCATCCGTACTGATTTCGAGCGGTGCGGATTTACTCATTTACGGTATGGCAGAATTAACCCTGTTTCAATTAGCCGATAGGATTAAATCGGGTGAGTCGGTATCTTCCGTTACTGATTTGCGTGGGACTTGTTATCTAACCCGTCCTGCCGATACCCCCATGAAATCAATCCAATGCGACAGTTTTGAATTGGTTTCGCCTGATAATGAAGGCGCGAAGACGCGTTACGCCAAATCCTGCGCAATCCAGTATAATGAACAAGATGAAGTATGCGGCAGAACAGTCGTTCAGCGGCATGGAGACGTAATGCTTGTTCAGAATCCGCCTCAGAGAAGTCTTAGCGAATCCGAGTTAGATAGAATCTACAACTTACCGTTTATAAGAAAGTATCATCCCATTTATGAAAAGTGCGGCGGAGTTCCCGCTATTCGTGAGGTTGAGTTTTCCATTACGTGGAACCGCGGGTGTTTCGGTGCTTGCAATTTTTGTTCGATTACGTTACACCAGGGAAGACGAATCCAGACGAGAAGTGAAGCATCAATCGTCAAGGAAGCTGAAAGTTTCGTGGAGAATCCGAACTTCAAAGGGTATATTCATGATGTTGGCGGTCCAACCGCTAACTTTGGTCGGCCTTCCTGTAAAATACAGTTAGATAAGGGGATGTGTAAGCGAAACTGTCTTACCCCATTTCCGTGTAAGAATTTGAGGGTTTCGCATTATAAATACTTGAAAATCTTGCGGCGGCTTCGTCAAATCAAAGGCGTAAAGAAGGTGTTCATACGTTCGGGGATTCGCTACGATTATATCAAAGCCGATAAAAATCGCGAGTTTTTCAGTGAACTGGTGACTCATCACGTTTCAGGTCAGTTGAAAGTCGCGCCGGAACATTGCAGTCGCAGAGTACTTGACTATATGAGAAAACCTCATATCGAGACCTATGAGTGGTTTTGCAAAGAATTTTCAGAAGAAACCAAACGCGCCGGGAAAGAGCAGTATTTAGTTCCGTATTTGATGTCGTCTCACCCCGGGGCAACCTTGAATGATGCAATCGATTTAGCGGTATGGCTGAAAAAGCGCGGAATCCGTCCCGAACAGGTTCAGGATTTTTATCCTACTCCGGGAACGGTCTCAACGGCGATGTACTACACCGGGTTAGAGCCGTTCACACTTGAATCTGTTTACGTTGCCCGAACGACTCAAGAACGTGCAACCCAGAGGGCGTTGCTTCAGTATTATAAGCCGGAGAATCGTGCTTTGTTCGAGAAACTTGTGAATAACAGGGGAGGCAATAATGCAAAAAAAAAATCAAACAAAAAACCAATCAATAAACCGAATAAAAAGAAGCGGCGGAAAAAATAAAAAAACAAGCATCATTTTGACTTGCGTTATCTTCTTTGCATCGCTGCTCATCAGTTTTATAGGTTGGGACAAAATTACGATGTTTTTTGGACTGAGTGACCCCCCGCTTGTTTCAGCCCCCGCCGAAGGGGTGGTTCAAGTCCACTTTATTGATGTAGGGCAGGGGGACTGCGCGCTCATTTTGACACATGAAAAAGCCGTCCTCATTGATAGCGGTGAAGATAAATATGCCGATTTTGTAATCGGTTACATAAATAAGTTGGGAATCAAAAAGCTGGACTTGATTATCGTTTCACACGTACATTCCGATCATATAGGCGGAATTCCCCAAATAGTAGCCGCTGTGAAAACCGATAAACTGCTCTTGCCGCGATTGCCCGATAGACTTGTTCCTACGACCAATGTTTTTATAAATATGCTGAACGCAGTTGAAGAACATTCAATCGAATATGCGTACGCAAAAGCAGGAGACGTTTTTGATTTAGGTAATGCCGATATAGAAATCCTTTCACCGCACGTTGATTTCGAAATCAACGGTATTAATAATTCGTCGATTGCAGCGAAGTTGAATCACGGCGGGAATTCGTTCTTGTTTACGGGGGATATGGAGAGGGAAGCTGAGGTCAACCTTATCGAAAGAGAAAGACAACGCGAAATCAGTCTATCAGCGACAGTGCTTAAAGTCGCTCATCACGGGAGCAGAACGTCAAGCGGACAGACTTTTCTTGATGCGGTGGGGGGGAAATATGCTGTGATTAGCGTAGGTTCTCCTAACAATTATAATCACCCCACCGATGAAGTACTTAAACGATTAAAATCGGTAGGGTTCGAGATTTTGCGCACGGATGAATCCGGGACAATCGTTTTCGAAAGCAGCGAAGACGGATTGGAAATTAAAAAGGAGAAAGCGCAATGATGATTATTGAGCGGTTTGAAGGCGATTTCGCTGTTTTAGAAGTCGCAACCGGCGGTCATATCGAGGTTAAAAGGGAGTTGCTCCCTGTGGCTTCGAAAGAGGGTGACGTGGTCGAGTTGCAAAATGGTATTTATGTCGTGAACGCCGAAGAGACCGAGTCTCGTCGGCAGAACGTTATCGCACGACTGCGAAAAATGGGTTTATGATGCTGTTTCAACCACGTTGCTTGCGACTTTACAAAAACTTTACAAACTTTTTACCGATTTATGATAGTTTTCTTTGTTTTGGAATGGTAATATGTAGCTATGCAAAGGGTAAAATTATTTTAAAGAGGATATGTTATGGAAAAATTTCGCTCTCTAACCAAACGTCAATTTCACGGGAAATTGAAACGACTCTTGGCATTTGCCACGGTACTTATGCTTGTCATCGCTATGACAACGACATTTTATGCGGATTCTGCGGGAAACAGCGACCCCGGCGATTCACAAGTTGCCGTCTTGGGTAGTTCGAACGAAAATCTTGACGGTGAAAACAACGACGTATTATCAGACGAATCAGACGAGTTGAAAACAGAATCTGAAGACAAAAAAGAAGCGCCGACCGTTGCGGAGCAAATGAAAACGGTTTCAAAAGTCGGCATAGCAATACCTGTTATAACGGTTCTGGCGGGGCTTGCTTTGTTCCTCTTCGGAATGAAGTATATGTCGGACGGACTTGAAGCCGCAGCTGGCTCGAAAATGAAGAGCATACTCGAAAAAATGTCAAAGAACCGATTCGTCGGGTTGTTGACGGGGATGGGCATTACATTCCTTATTCAGAGTTCTTCGGCAACCACCGTTATGCTTGTCGGATTCGTAAACGCCGGGCTTATGAGACTTACGCAGGTAATCGGCGTTATTATGGGTGCGAACATAGGAACGACAATCACCGGGGTTATAGTTTCGTTGAAAATCACCGAATACACCCCGATTGCGATTATTGTCGGATGTTTCATCATTTTGGGCGCGAAACGCAACTCAACTAAGTATAAAGGTCAGGTTTTTGCCGGATTCGGTATACTTTTCCTCGGAATGACGCTTATGAGCGGTGCATTAAAACCTATAGCAGAAATTCCTGCGGTAGAAAACGCGCTTGCAACCGCCTCGAATCCGTTTGTCGGTTTGATGGTAGGTATGATAGTTACCGAGATTATGCAGAGTTCTTCTGCCGTGACGGGTATCTTGATTGCCCTCGGTGCGACGGGTGCGATTGACTTAAGCACCGCTATTTTCATTGTGTACGGTACGAATATAGGAACCTGTATAACGGCGTTGTTGGCTTCGATAAGTGCGAACAGGGCAGCGAAAAGGGTTGCGGTTATGCACATCGCGTTCAACGTTGTAGGTTCTGTGCTGTTTACGATTATAACCCTTGCTTCATACGCACTCCCCACGAATTATATACAATTCGTTGAGAATCTCAGACCTGAAAACGTTGGTCAGCAAATAGCTTTGGTTCACGTAATATTCAATGTGGTCACGGCGATTGTAGTCTTCCCGTTTGCGAATCTGCTCGTTGTACTTGCCGAGAAGATTGTTCGCGAAAAGAAGGGAGAAGAAGAAACGCGGAAGCAACTTCTTTATCTTGATGAACGTCTCCTTAAAACTCCGCATATTGTTGTTGAGCAGGTTCATAAAGAAGTTGAGCGTATGGCGCAGCTCTCGCTTAAAAACTATAAGTTGTCGGTCGATATGTTCTTGAACAGAAACGAAAAGAACGTTGATAAAATCAAAAAGACTGAGGAATTAATCAACTTCCTCAATCACGAAATTACCCGGTATTTGATTAAAATCAGTGCATTGAAACTTGATGAACATGACCAGAGGATAATCGGTTCTCTCCACCACGTAATTAACGATATCGAGAGAATCGGTGACCATGCCGAAAACATCATGGAATTCAGCGCACCGTTTATTGAAGATAACAAGATGTTCTCGACCGTTGCATTAGGCGAACTCAATGACGTAGTTTCCAATGTTGAAAAAGTTTTGACTGATGCGATTAGTCTCTTCGAGAATCGCAGTTACGACCAAAGCAAGATTACGCAAATTAAGAAAGACGAAGACGTGGTTGACGATAAAGTCGAAAAATCGAAAAACAATCACATCGAGCGTCTTAATCAAGGGGTTTGTACCGCGACTTCGGGTATGTTGTTTGTAAATATGTTGAGCGATTTGGAACGGATTTCTGACCATGCCGTCAACATTGCAAACTCTCTCAAGTTTGAAGAAAAGGCGGTCGTCAAAGCCTAAAAGGAGATTCCTGTCATGAAGAAAAATCTGATTTTATATCCCGTGTTGTTATTGCTGTTAGCGGTCTTTATTTACATGGAGGTTAGTGCGTATTCTATGTATTTCGCTAACGTAAATGCGGCGGAAGATTTGGTTATCGAGAAGGCGAATCACTATGCCGAGTTATATGAGAACGGCGCAGATTTGGCTACGCTTGTTAAATCAAGCGGGAGTACGCGAATCACGGTTATTTCTTCTAACGGA
>WRKZ01000034.1 GCA_009777835.1 Oscillospiraceae bacterium
GAATCGGTGAGCATATCCAAAAAAACTTCCCTGTTCTTGAGCAGGAACGTGTTGTTACCCGCCTCGGTAATTGATTCCATACGCTTATCAATCGGTAACAGATTAAGTTTTTGAATAATCCTCACTTTGTGCATTTCGAGGGGCATATCGTTGCCGCCGTAAAATTTGACTTCTGCCATTGCTTTTAATTCCTTTCGATTGAGTTTATTTTCTATACTTGATAGACATTATACCACGATTCTCCATTGCTTGTCAATCAATTTTTTGAAATCATCTAACATACGTGAATTCAAAATCGAAGATTGCAACCGTATCTTCTTCTTCGACACCGGCATCCTCCAACGCATCGATGATTCCGCTTGAGCGCAACACCCGTTGCAGATACTGGAGACTCTCGTAATCATTCATGTTCGCCGATGCAATAATCGGGGCAAGGAACGGCGCATCGATTATAAAGTACCCCTCTTCGGGATTCGTCACTTTATACGAACGCTTACTCTTCTCGATTTCGTCTAATTCAGCCCGCGACAACGGTTCGGGAACATATGACTTAACCGGGGGCAGTTTCTCAAGATTCTCTATAACGCTATTCAGTAACTCCTGCAACCCGGACTTCGTGGCAGCCGAAATTACGAACAACTCAGCTCCGTTTGCTTCCACGAACTCTCTGAACTCAGCGATTTGTTCCGGTGAAGCTATATCAGCCTTGTTTGCAGCTATGATTTGCGGACGTTCCGACAACTCTTCCGAAAACCGTGCTAATTCGACGTTGATTTTCTCTAAGTCTTCTTTAGGGCAACGCCCCTCATTTCCCGAAACGTCAACGATATGAACAATCAGTCTGCAACGCTCGACGTGGCGAAGAAAATCATGACCCAACCCGACTCCTTCACTCGCCCCTTCGATTAACCCCGGAATATCCGCCATAACGAATGATTTCTCCCCCTGCTTTACCACACCTAACACAGGGGTCAAAGTCGTGAAATGATAGTTGGCAATCTGGGGTTTCGCCGCCGACACAACGCTGATTAAACTCGATTTACCTACGTTAGGGAAGCCCACCAACCCCACATCAGCGAGGAGTTTCAATTCAAGGGTCAAACCGAACGTCTCCCCCGGGAATCCGGGCTTCGCAAACTGCGGAGCCTGCCTGGTCGGCGTAGCGAAGTTCATGTTACCCTTACCGCCTTTTCCCCCGCGTGCGATTATAACCGGCTTTTCCCCGGAAATATCAGCGAGTAATCTGCCGGATTCCGCATCTTTGACAAGAGTCCCCCGCGGGACTTTGATGACTATATCCGCCGCGGACTTGCCGGTACATCGTTTAGTCCCGCCATTCTGACCGTTTTCAGCGGTGAACTTCTTCCGGAAGCGAAAATCCACAAGAGTCGAAAGGTTATCATCTGCCACGAAAACGATGTCGCCGCCTTTGCCTCCGTCCCCTCCATCAGGACCGCCCGCCTGAACATATTTCTCCCTATGAAACGACACCATTCCGTTTCCGCCGTCGCCCGCTTTGACCATGATTTTTACAACATCTACAAACATTGAAATCCCCTTAACCTATTTCTATATGTACAAAAGGGCGACCTTTACAGACCGCCCTTCACACCGGATTTTAACCGGCTGCTTCTTCATAAACGCTGACCTTTTTGCGGGTCTTATCAAGTCTCTCAAAACGAACCCTGCCTGCGCTGGTCGCATACAATGTATGGTCATGACCGACTCCCACGTTCAACCCCGCATGGATTTTCGTCCCACGCTGACGTACGAGGATATTCCCCGCAAGAACCATCTGACCGTCTGCACGTTTAAGTCCTAACCGTTTCGACTCGGAATCTCTTCCGTTACGGGTTGAACCCATCCCTTTCTTATGAGCCATAATGAATCTCCTTTCTAATCCTCTACACGCTTATTGCTTCAATCTTGATTTTGCTGTACGGCTGACGATGTCCCAGTTTTCTCTTTTTGCCTTTTTTAGGCTTGTAAGTGAAAACCATGATTTTCTTGGCTTTACCCTGTTTAACAAGGGAAGCCGATACAATCGCCCCGCTTACGTAAGGATTGCCGACCTTTAACGAATCGCCCCCTACCATTACCACTGTATCAAACTCAATCTTGGAATCCGATGTTACATCAAGCTTCTCGACGTAAATCTCGTCCCCTTCTTTAACTTGATACTGTTTGCCTCCGGTTTCGATTACCGCATACATTTGAAAACACCTCTTTTTAATTAAGACTCGCTGTTACAGGCGGCAGAATCCTTTCAAACCCCACGCTTAAAGAAACACCGAAGAACGATATTTCGCCTACACACAAGCGGCAAAAGACATTCTACCATATTATTTTAGGTTTGTCAAGCATTTTTTCAAACTTTTCTCCATAGAATTTCATTATACAAGCTATGCACGATTTAACGCCGTCATATCATTTCCACATGGAGGGACAAACTCATGGAACACAGTAATCACAAGCAAACCGGGATGCTTAAAAATGCAGCAATCCTGTTTATAGCGATGGCGATTACCAAGTTAATCGGTGCCGCGCTCAAAATTCCGCTCACGAATATCCTGGGCGGTCTGGGAATGGGGTATTTCTCAATCGCATACAGCCTTTTTTCCCCGATTTATGCGGCGACCGCGGCTGCACTCCCGACGGTGATTATGAGAATGGTGGCGCGTAACGTCACCTCGGGAGATTTCATGTATATTCGTCAAGTTCGGCGTGCAGGGCTCTTCGCTGCACTGGGATTGGGCACAGCGGGAACAATCGCGATTCTCGTAATCTCGTTCCCGTTTTCGCAATACATAGCTGATTCACCTGCCGCTCTCCCGGCGATGCTGGTGATTGCCCCTTCCCTGCTTTTTTCAAGCATTTCGGCAGTGTATCGTGGCTATTTTGAAGGGATTTCCGATATGTTCCCCACTGCGATTTCACAAATAATCGAAGCGGTTGTTAAGTCCACAGTAGGAATCGTTCTCGCGACCATGGTGCTAATCGAATACGGTGAAACCGCGCTTCCTTATGCGGCGGCGGCGGCGATTGCCGGAATAACAGCGGGAGAGATGTTCGGTTTGGGATTCCTGTATCTCCGCGCAAAATTCGGCAAAGACAAAATCACTGCCCCCGCTTCAATTCCACGTACGACTCATTCACAAATCCCCCCTGAGCGAAAACGGAAAATCATCAAAACGATTATGAGTGAATCCATGCCGATTACGCTTGCAGCAATCGCCCTCAACCTAAACCCTTTCATTGACCTTATGACTATTCCTACGGTAATCAACGCTACTATTATAAATAACAAGGCGTTCTTCTTACAAAACTTCACTTACGGAATACACGGCGGGGAATCCATATCCGACATCGGCAATTTCATCTACGGCAGCTATACCGGAATTGCGATTCCCATATTCGCAATCGCCACGACTATCACAGCGATGCTCGGCAAATCCGCTTTCCCCGAAATTGCCTCCGCCTGGGAATCAAACTCCCGTCAACGACTTGCGCGGACTTTACGGGTACTGTTCAAAGGGACTTTCATGGTGGGGTTCCCGCTCTGCTTCGGGTTAGCCTCCCTCGCCCGCCCGATTCTGTCCCTTCTGTACTTTTCAAAACCTGCAGAAGTTCTTGTATCGACTCCGCCGTTATTCGTATTGAGTCTGGGCGGAATTTCAATTATACTGGCGGGGACGCTTTTCAGCATATTCTTAGCGATAGGAAGGGTGGACTTACAGATTAAGCTAATCCTTGCGGGTGCGGCAATCAAACTCGGACTCAACCTCGCCCTAATACGAATCCCGAGCATCAACGTCACCGGTGCGGCGATTTCTACGGTAGTCAGTTACACGCTAGTCTCAATAATCGGGCTGTTCATGCTCAAACGCATAGTGAAAACACCCCTCGGAATTATGAGGTTCGCCTTACAACCGTTGGCATTTTCGATTCTTTGCGGATTCACCGCATATGTATGTAACAACTATGCCTTTGTCGAGCGTCCGGCAATTCTCAACCTCGCCATGTCGGTGGCGGCGGGGGCATTAGCGTATTTGCTTCCGACAATGTTTACGGACAGGAAGTATCTGAAACACTTCCTGCCCGCAAAACGTTTGAATTAGCTGTCCGACTCTTCGTCTTCTTCGCTTCCGCCGGATTCAACCCCGAAAAAATGCTCGAACTCTTCGTCGCTGACTGCGGTATCGAAATCATCGAAATCAAGCAAATCGTCTCTGCGTTTTTTCCTGATTAGCATGATTGCAACCGCAACCCCACTAAAAACCGCTATAGCACCGAACAAAATCAACCCAATACTTTTCATTAAACGTACCTTCCTTACCATTTTTTATTGTATATTTTCTATTATACAGTATTTTCAACAGAATTTCAAGTAATCATGAAAAAAATAGTGATTATACCCGAAAACCCATTAAAATTCCCCTAAAATATTCAGAATAACCGAAAGTCCAACGAGCGAAGCGGTATCAACCCTCATAATCCGCTTACCCAAAGTTGCCGCGATGAACCCGCGCTCCTCGGCTAAATCCACCTCGCCATATTCGAAGCCACCCTCACTCCCGACAAAGACATTTACGGTTTCATAATCTTTTTTCTGTAAAAAAATCTCATTAAGGCTTTTACCGCCACATTCGTATAATATTATACCCAAATCATGCGGATTAAACAACTCAAACGCCTGTTCGAATTTCACAACCCGATTCACAAGCGGGACTTTACCGCGCCCGGATTGTTTAGCAGCTTCATAAGCGATTTTGTTCCAACGGACAACCTTATCAGATGAATTTTTACCCGGTCGCGAAACACATCTTTTAGAAATCACGGGAACGATTTCAGTCACCCCTAATTCCACCGCCTTTTGAACAATGAAGTCAAACTTATCTGATTTCGGAAGGCATTGAAACAAGCGTAAACGCACCTGCGTCTCTGCTTGATTGACGTGTGATTCAATTACATCAAACTTTTCCCCGCCCGAAAACTCACACAAATAATCCCTGCCTTTTCCGTCGCACAGGACTGCCTTGTCACCCTTCTTCATTCTCAAAACCTGCTTTGCATGACGGAAATCTTCATCAGATAAAACGAAATCAGAAGAGAAAAACCGCGGATACCGCCACATTTCTAATTTTGAGTCTTGCTTTAACCTAGTTAAATCCATACTCACTCGTCTCCTTAAAGAGTTCTGCTACAAGCTGCCGAAGCTCGACATTTTCGCTTAATTCAGGGTCGTCTTTTATGATGTTTCGTGCAAGGGACTGCGTTTCTTCCAAGATAAGGGTGTCAGATGTCATATCCCCGATTTTCATAAGCGGAAGACCATGCTGCTTCTTACCGAAAAAGTCTCCGGGCCCGCGCAATTCCAAGTCTTTCCCGGCTATTTCGAAGCCGTCGCTCGTCTCGGACATGGTATCAATCCGTGCTTTAGTGTAAGGTGAATCGGAATCGGTTATTAGGATACAGTAGGATTGTTCGCTCCCCCGCCCTACCCTTCCGCGAAGCTGATGCAATTGCGACAGCCCGAACTGCTCGGCGTTTTCGATTAACATCACGACCGAATTCGGAACGTCAACCCCCACCTCAATTACCGTAGTTGAAACCAACACCATTATTTCCCCGCCCTTGAATTTTTCCATGACGGTATCTTTTTCAGTCTGTTTCATTCTGCCGTGAAGCAATCCGGTAGGAATCTGCCGAAACCACGATTCTCGCAACTCATTATAATACTTAACCGCACCTGTCTTTTCGGAAACCATGCTCTCTTCGATTAACGGACAGACAATATACGCCTGTCTTCCCTCATTGACGTGGTTTATGATAAATTTATAAATGCGTTCCCGATAGCTCGAATTCACCCCGTAGGTTTTAATTGGCAGCCGCCCTTTCGGCATTTCATCAAGAAGCGAGATGTCGAGGTCACCGTAAATAATCAATCCCAACGTACGCGGAATAGGGGTTGCCGACATTACAAGCGTATGCGGATTCGCCCCTTTAGAAATCAATTCAGAGCGTTGACCCACACCGAACCTATGCTGTTCATCGGTGACTACCAGTCCCAAAGACGCAAACTCAACCCCTTTTTGAATAAGCGCATGAGTCCCCACAACTACACCCGCTTCCCCCGACTTGATTAACGCACGACGTTCCCGCTTCTCAGCGGCGGACATTCCCCCGGTAATCAGAACCGTTTTGATTCCGTGCGGTTCAAGAAAGTCCACCAGACTCTTATAATGCTGATTCGCAAGAATCTCGGTCGGAACCATCAATGCTGTCTGAAATCCGTTCAAATCCGCATAATACGCCAGTGCCGCCGCCACCATGGTTTTTCCGCTACCCACATCCCCTTGAAGCAAGCGATTCATCGGGATTTGCTTCCCCATATCGCGAATACAGTCGTTCACTGCACGAATTTGGGCGTTAGTCGGCTTGAAAGGAAGCGTCGAATAAAACCCCTCGAGTTGCTTTTGCTCGGACTTCAATCCCATTTGCGCCCCCGTAAGTTTTCGATTACGCGAACGAATCATCGCAAGCCCCAACTGAAGAATCAACAGTTCTTTAAAAACAAGACTGCGTTTCGCCACGTTACTCTCTTCCGATGAAGCCGGAAAATGGATTTTTACCATCGCTTCACCATGCGAAAGCAAAGAATACTCCTCACGAATCTCTTCAGGCAAATCCGAAAAAGGGAATTCCTTTAATAAATCAAATGCGGTCTTGATATTTGCCGAGACAATCGCTTGCGAAAGCCCTGCGGTAAGCCGATATTTCGGAATCAGCTTATTCACTTCGTCTACAGGAATATAAATCGGATTAATAATCTCCTGCCCGAACTGATTAACGGAAACCCTTCCGTAAAAAATATATTCCCGCCCCAAAATCAAGCGGGTATAGTTATACTCACCGTTGAAGAAGGTACCGGTAATCGAACCGCTTTCATCGGTGAGCATAAGTTTATAAACCGTGATTTTCCCCAAATAAGGTCGCATTTTTTTGGAAACAAACGCGCGAATCACTGCGTTTTCTTCCCCCGATATGTTGCCGATTGCAATCGGCGAAGTAAAATCGATATACCCACGCGGGTAATGGGTGATGAGTTCACCGACCGTCTCAACACCCATTTTTTTGTAAAGTGCGGCGCGTTTATCCGAAATTCCCGGTAGCTTCGTGATGTTGTCTGTGAGATTAATCATTACGTTTCTTTTTCGCGCCTTTCACACCGACTGCTGCCGAAATCGCAATCCCCCCACAGATAAGAGCGGGGATAATCGAAAAGACTACACCGCCTTTAGGGATAGAATCACTGCCGGTTGTTTCGGATGTACCAAGGGTTGCAGTGGAATCGGGCATTGTGGTAGTAGAACCCGGGGGGACAATATCAATAAGATACTCAGCATAAATTTCAGCTTGCGGCAAAGCCTCGCGAAGTGTATCTACCTGTTCTTGTGTGAACGAATTGCCGGATATATATAAATACAATAAACCTGTCAATTCACTCAGCGGCGAAAGGTCACTTATTTGGTTATTGCCCAAATATAACGAATACAAATTCGTCAACCCGCTCAACGGCGAAATATCTCTGATTTGGTTGTTTTGCAAATACAATATCTCTAAATTCGTCAACCCGCTCATCGGCGAAAAGTCGCTTATTTGATTAAATCCTAAATACAATGTCTCTAAATTCGTCAACCCACTCAACGGAGAAATATCGCTTATTTGATTATATTCTAAACTCAACGAATTCAAATCCGTCAACCCGCTCAGCGGCGAAAGATCGCTTATTTGATTATATCTTAAATACAATGTCTCTAAATTCGTCAACCCGCTCAACGGCGAAATATCACTAATTTGATTGCTTGACAAATACAACGAATTCAAAACCGTCAACCCACTCAACGGCGAAATATCGCTAATTTGGTTGCGCTCCAAATACAATATCTCTAAATTCGTCAACCCGCTCAACGGTGAAATATCGCTAATTTGATTTTCATTCAAATCCAACCGACGCAAATCCTTCAATTCACTCAACGGCGAAATATCGCTAATTTGATTATTGCCTAAATATAAAGCACTTAAATTCGTCAATCCGCTCAACGGCGAAATATCGCTGATTCGACTGCTGGCCAAAGATAGCAATCGCAAATTCGTAAGTCCGCTCAATATCGAAATATCGCTTATTTGATTAAATCCTAAATACAATGTCTCTAAATTCGTCAATCCGCTCAACGGCGAAATATCACTAATTTGATTGCTTGACAAATACAACGAATTCAAAACCGTCAACCCACTCAACGGCGAAATATCTCTGATTTGATTGCTTGACAAATACAACAAATTCAAAACCGTCAACCCACTCAACGGCGAAATATCTCTGATTTGGTTGTTTTGCAAATACAACACCTCCAAATTTGTCAATCCCGCTAACGGTGAAATATCGCTGATTTGGTTATTGTACAAAAATAACCACTTCAAATTCGTCAACCCGCTCAACGGCGAAATATCGCTGATTTGGTTGATTTCCAAATATAACGAATACAAATTCGTCAACCCGCTCAATATCGAAATATCGCTAATTTGATTATTGCCTAAATATAAAGCACTTAAATTCGTCAATCCGCTCAACGGCGAAATATCGCTGATTTGGTTGTTGTCCAAATACAAAAATTTCAAATTCGTCAACCCGCTCAACGGTGAAATATCGCTGATTGGGTTTCCTGTTAAATTCAAATACGTAACATCATGCGGAATCTCACCGCTTGCAACCATTTCTTCGAGACGTTCATCTGTTATATTTGAATTACCGAATTCACTCGCCCCCGTTGAAATCGTGAGAACCGAAACGCTCATAAAAACTGCTGAAAACACGATTAACACCGATAAAAGCCGCTTTAACATTTTAATTCTCCTTTGCTATTCTACCGAAACGATGTAGTAATACACCGGCTGACCGCCGTTTACCAACACCATCTCGACATCGTTACTGATTTTCGAACGAACATAATTGAACGCTTCTTCCGCAGCAGAGTCCGGAACGTCAACCCCATACATAACCGTCACGTAAGTCGAATCGCCCTTCAACATCTTCTTCGTGATTTTCAAGAGGGCTTTCGTCACGTCTTTCTCTACATAAGTGAGTTTTCCGTTTTCAAGTGCGAGAATATCGTTCTGCTTGATTTTCTTCTCTTCAAAATCAGAATCACGCACCGCAAAAGTCACCGTCCCGGTAGAGACTTTATCTAAAGCCAACGTCATAGCGACCGAGTTTTCACGAACGTCAATTTCCGGATTAAAACTCAAAATTGCGGAAATTCCCTGCGGAACCGTCCTTGACTGTAACACGACAACGTTTCTGTCTTTGATGAACTTGTTCGCTTGTTCCGCCGCTAAAATGATGTTTTTGTTGTTCGGAAGCACGAAAACATTATGCGCAGGGGTAGCCAGAATCGCCTCGACTATATCATCGGTTGACGGGTTAGAAGTCTGCCCGCCCCTTACTATGCAGTCCACGCCTAAATCCTTGAAAAGTTCCTCCAGTCCCGCACCGGAGACAACAGACACGAATCCGTACTTTTCTTCCGGCGATTTCGGACTCAATTTATTTTTTGAAGGATTTCTCTTACTCTCGGCTTTAGCGGAAGCGTTTCTGTGCTGTTCTCGCATATTTTCGATTTTAACATTGATTAATTCCCCGAAAAACAGGGCTTCTTCAAGGGCTTTCCCCGGGTTTTCGGTGTGAACGTGTACCTTAATGATTTCATCGTCGTCAACGACGACTACGCTGTCCCCCAACGATTCCAGATAAGCACGAAGCGCGGAAACGTCAACCGAATCAGGCTTTTTCCGAACAAGGAACTCGGTGCAGTAAGTGAATTCGATTTCACTCTCATCGAAAACAACCGTATCGACCACCACAGAATCCTGTTCCGTCTTGGATTTCACGGGGATTATACCGTTACCGTCTATAACCGATTTCATTCCCTCTATGATACAAAGGTATCCCATTCCGCCCGAATCAACTACGCCCGCTTTTTTCAAAACGGGTAAAAGTTCGGGGGTACGCTCAAGCGATTTTTTCGCTTCTTCCACCAGTGTATTGAAAACAGCAACCCAATCCCCGCCTTCATCCGCACAGAATGAAGCGGCGGCATATGCCTCTCTCGCTACAGTGAGGATTGTCCCTTCAGTCGGTTTCATCACCGACTTATATGCCGCACGGACACCTTTTCCGAGCGAATCACAAAATTCCACCGGCGTAGCGGAAGGCTTTTCTGCGAGCCCTTTAGCCAATCCACGGAAAAGCAACGACAATATAACGCCGGAGTTTCCGCGTGCCCCCCTCAACATGGCGGCAGCGACCTTTTCGGCAACCACTCCTACATCGGCATCGTCCCCCGTAAGCGATAACTCACTCAATGCGCTCGACATAGTTGCCGACATATTCGCACCGGTATCACCGTCCGGCACCGGGAATACATTAAGCTCATCGACTTTCTCGCGATGATTGCTCATGTTATTAGCCCCCGATATTATTGCATCTCTTAATGTTTTTCCGTCCAAGATTCGTTCTCCTCCAAAACTCTAAAAACTCTAAGCTTGACTCTATAATTAAGCTAATCCTTTGATTCCGTCAACGAAAATATTCACGCGTTCAACCGGTATATCGATTTCCTCTTCAACCGCAAATTTAATCTTATGTTGAATACTCTTTACCACTGAAGAGACGTTAACCCCATACATAACGGTTATATGGAGTTCAATATACAGTTTATCTCTAACCACCTTGAACGAAACACCTTTATCAATTCGGCTCTTTTTCGGCAAAAACGGCAGAGTCTCTATCAGAGTCTGCCTTACCCCGTCAGCGTTCATTTCCACAACACCGAAACAGCTTATAATCGTTCTCCCGATTAACTCCACCAGAAATTGCTTAGTCACGGTGATTTCACCGAGATGGGTTTGCTTTGTAATCATAACTTAATACACGCGCCTTTCTTGAATTATTTTTTTACGTTTTGAGCGATTATTTTAAACGGCATTTCAAACGATTCCAATGCAGATTCCGCCGACTTTAAATCGTCAAAAATCCCGAACACCGCACTCCCGCTTCCGCTCATTGATGCGAATTTCGCCCCTGCTGAAATCAATTTATCACAAATCCGATTAATACGTTCATCATTATGAAGTTGTTGAAACAAATTCGGAAGAATCCGCTTGATTCCGGGGGAATACAACGAATACGCATTTCGGGTATCGCATCCGAAATCCGGCTTGACAATCGCATAAAAAAGACTCTTTAAATCGGGGAGCTTTGTTATCACATCACCGATTCCTCTGCACTCTGCTCTGCCGCCGACTATGCAAAAAGGAACATCCGCCCCCAATCGCCCGCCGAGTTTCAACAGTTCGCGTTCGGTGAAAACCCCTCCGCAAATCAGATTTAATCCCTTCAGAACCGCCGCACCATCAGTACTTGACCCGCCGAGTCCTGCCATAACAGGAATTTTCTTTATAATTGTGATTCTCACACCCAAATCAACGCCCAACTCCCGCATGAACAATTCGGCAGCGCGATAGGCGACGTTACGTTCATCGTTCGGGATTGCCGAATTATTGCAATCAATACTTATCCCCGTCTGCGACTCTGTGCTTTCAATCGTCACAACGTCACCCAAATCGATTTCCTGCATTTCGGTAAAGATGTCGTGATAACCATCTTCGCGCTTTCCGGTAATATCAAGGAATATGTTCAATTTTGCGTTAGCGTTAAGGGGTATAGATTTCATTGCACCCCGGTCACAATCACGGTTGTTTCTGCCAAAGAGGATTCCGAAGAATCTTCTGAAGAAGATTCAGAAGATTCTGCAACCGATTCGATTTCCTCTGCAGAAGTCACCGCCTCAGTTTCTGTCGGTTTCCAGGGATAAAGTTCCTCATGCCAACCTTCGCGGATTATAAGCGGAACAATCGGGAGTTCCGTAATATAATCAGAAAAATCATCTATGTTATTGCCGACACTCAGTTCAAGCCATCGGATGCCCAATATTTCGGCTTTAGAAAGCGTATACCCGTATTCAACCTGAATTTTCCCGAAATTATCCACAATCTGCCCCGCAAAAACGTTGTCGTTTCTCACGATACTATGATAAAGCAGGTCGGTATATTCTTTAGTGTTGGAAAGCAACAACCCTTCGGTGGTGTTCAGGTTAATCATTTTGACGTGGTTACTGCTTATTTCCCCATACACCCTGCCCGGAGTGAACATATCGTTTTGGATAAGCTGAACCTGCTCAGTCAAGTAAGAATTCACGTTGAAATAAAATCCGGTCACGTAAGAAGACGGTGCTAATTCAGGCAAAGTGCCCGAATACGCCACAACTTTTATACCCTTCTCCTCGCAGTACTTGATTCCGTAATCGGTACTGAGATACAGCATAACCGTATCGACACCTTTTCGGTTCAAATCGTCAATTGCATTTCTGACATCCTGTTCGTTTGCGGAATTTACATAATTCACGTGAGTTGTCGTTTCCCGCTCAAGAAAATCTTTGATTCCCAAAATGTAGGAATTGACCACCGCCTCATGATTAAACATAGCGATATCCGTGACTATTCCAAAGGAAGCCGCCGTCGAATTATACGAAGCGGCAAGCCCGCTGATGTTCGCAGGTTGATGCAATAACGGCTCAAAAACTGTCACGTTAGCAATGGGAGTCCCGCCGAAACTGATAAACTTAATGCCGGTATTCTCTAATGCGGCTGTCTGGGTTTCATTCGCGAAAGCGTGATTGGTTGAGACGATTATGGTAACGTCATTCGAAAGCAGAACCTCAACCGCTTCGGGATAGTTCGATATCAAGACGTTTTCGATATAACAGGTATCGATTCCGCGATTTTTTTCGAGTTGATTGCGCGCATCCTCCCAAATCATATTGTGGGTAGAATTACGTATACTCCCACTGTAAATAAAACCGACCTTATGTGTCAAAGGCTCTTCAGGGGGTTCATCGGTGGTGACTTCCGGCGGATTGTCTTCACCGCCGCGATTGCAAGCAGTAAGCATAGGTACAAGCAAAAAAGCCAGAACCAGGAATACTGCCAACATTTTCTTTTTTAATGAGATTTTCATTTCCGTTCCTCCAAAATGATACTATTTAATAAGCCCTGCACCCCTCGCCCTGCGGTCGAGAGAGCCGCCCCAAGGGGCGGGGTATTACACCCTTACTTCCAATAAATACATCGAAATCTACGCAAACCCGCAGTAAAATATCGAACTTTTTTACTGCGGGTTTGGCTATGGGTTGTTGAAATTTAATCAAAGTCTTTGTTCTGCGTCAAGCGACCTGCTCGACGGCGAAGTCGCTGACCTGTCGCTCTTACTTTGCTCTGCGGCAGACTGTTCTAAACAAGAACTTTCGTCTGCCGCTCCGTTAGGCAGCCTGCTCACCGGCAAAGCCGATGACACCGCTGCACCCGTTATGCGTGCGGCTAAGAGGACTTGAACCTCCATGGAATCACTTCCACACGGACCTGAACCGTGCGCGTCTGCCAGTTTCGCCATAGCCGCTAATCTCGTGTACCACACGTCAACGTAGAACATTCTACTACATTTTCGTTGCTTTGTCAAGCCCTTGTCGAGGGAAAAATAAAAAAGTTTTGTCGTTGGAGTCCGAAAATCTCAATCGCGGCGAATTTCTTCCGCCAGAATTTCCATTAGTTTAGCGTAATATAAAGGAATCAACGCATCCATGCAACCGAGAACAAACATATTCTTGTTGGTGATTGCCGACAACTCCGCACCGCCGAACGCATAAATCCATCGTCTAAGCCATTCGCCGTTGAACGGCGGTTCCGTGCGGGACGATTTCGCAAGTTTGAGCGAACGCTTAAAGTCCTCGCCGAACTCAGCGAGAACCCCGTTTTCGTCTGCCGCCCCCTTGGAAACGCAGGACTCATAAACCTCCCTCAAGAATCTGTCTTTGATTTTTTCCTTTTTCGGGAACTGTCTGTTTAAGAAAGGAAGTCTCACAGCGAAAGCAAAGAAGAACAAGCTGTCTAACAGTTCAAAGTTTTCATCATCCAACGCATTAGACGGCGAAATCCCCAAATTAGACAGAACGTCCGAATTACTTATATCGGAAAGACTGATTTTAAACAAGTCCTTAACGTTGACGTTGTAGAAATCCCCCACGCTGAGTGCGTAGATGTATCTGAGCGTGTTATGAAGACTACGGCTCGCTTTTTCGAGCGTTATCGTCAGCCCTTCGATTTTATAATTTTCTCTTTCATTTCTCATGATTACGATTTTAGCACAAAAAAGACGGCTTGTCAAGCAAGAATTAAGAGCCGGAAGAAAACCGGCTCTTAATTTCGATTTGCTCAATATCAACAAGATTTGTATAGATTCATTCGAAAATCTGTGTTGCTTAATCGTAAGCGTAGATTTTTTCGGGAATTGCGTAATGTTCATCACCGTAATCGGAACTATCATTCACAGACTGCATCTCACCGATTTTCCAGAGTTGCTCGACCAAATACACGTACTCGGGCGGGATAACAAGATTGCTGAGTCCGTTGGAGTTCCACCAGGTATAGAGAACGAATCCCTGTCCGTTTATAAGGTAGGTGGGTTGCGCTACGTCAAAAAGAAGCTCAAACAGTTCAGCGGTTTCGGAGTTGTAATACACTTCTATACTCGGGACATCCCAACGCCGATGCAACGGAGGCCGTGCGACTACATTATATTTCAGCAAACTAAATTCGGGGAATTTCTCATTATGCATATAGTTTTCTTTGAAAGTCTCGCTGTAGTCTTCAGATAGCTCTATTTTCTGCCGCTCAAGTTCGGCGATTACATTCGTGAAATGCGGACGAATTACTACGGTCGCGTTTCCGAGGTAAAAATTTTTTTCATAGTATCCGCTTTGGGGGTGCTTTACGGGTTCGACGAACGACAAACTCATAACCCCGATGTTTTTCCCGGTTGAGAGGTAACGCTGCTCGAACGTCTCGGCTGAGATATCTTTCTTCAAAGCCTCGAACAGTGCATCGGTATCGGCAAAGATATTCGTAGTCGAAGAAAACAGCGTCATCCCGCTTATAACCGAATCAATATTAATAGCTAAAGAATTAGATTTTTTATACATTTCCTCAAGACTCGAAACGAACATCTCTTTGTATTCTTCGCTTACGTAGAGTGCCAACAGCTCTTCCCTCTCGGCATTATCCATGACGACGTTGCGCTTCACTTGTCTTCCGTTTTTGAGGGTGTAGGTGAAGGTAACAAACCCGTAATAGGTGTCATAATGCGAATAGAACCATTCCCCGCCGTAATTCATTCGTGCGGGCGGATTATTATTGCTCTCAACGTGGAGTTCACGTAGGAATTTAATGTTATCGCTATCGGTGAAGACGGTTTGACCGTTATAGTTTTCATACCAGAAGCTGTTATAATCCCCGCTCACGTAACGCATATCAAAGCTGACACTTTTGATGTCATTCAACGGCGGAACATACTCACCAATGCCGAATCCGTTTGCAGAAAGCAGCAGCATTGAAACCAACACCGAACCACCCACCATCAATACATATCGAAAAAACGCTCTCCCCATTCGCTTGAAACCCCGCTTAATCGTCACGTCAAGGAAAAGGAACGCAACCGCCGTAGATATGAACATTCCAAAAAAGAAACCGCCCTGTGCCTCTCTCACCTGGAACATTCCGTAGCAGAAAAGAGCAGTAATGGTAAACATCACGAGCGAGATGATAATCTCGGAAGCGATGTTTGAGACGAAGGCTTTTCCGGTGCTTTCGGCTTTGCGTTTCTTGCCGAGGTAATACGCCGAAGTCAAGAATCCCGCATTGACGAGGATAAACGGAATAATCACAGCCGGTTTCAAGAAAATTGCATGATTTCCGATAAATTCCGCTACGTTTCCCGAACCTCGAAATTGAGGAAATCTGTAGAATCCAAGCACTTCGTCCAACCCACCGATTAAGAAACCGAACGGCGAGCTTCCGCGGAGTATGGTTGTAAGCTGACTCATAATGTTAATCTGCCAAACCCCGTTGAACACCATAAACCCGATTAATGCGATTATAGCGGGAATGATTCCGCAAATCAACGCAGGGTACGCTCCCGCTTCATACGCACGACCGCAGAGTGCGGCACAGAACACCGACAGAATATAAATCGAAACGAAGAAAAGGAACATCAAAATTATAATCGTCATCGTCATTCCGAGTATAAGGTGATACTCATTCCCCAGCTGAGCTCTGTTCAGCCCAACTGCCATGATAAGGTATCCGAGCATGGTACTCAAAATATACACCGTTGCGACCGGTGCGAACCCCGCCGTAAAATCCCCCAGAATCGATTACGATTCCTCACGGGGAGCGACCAACTCAAATCTATTTTCTCTCGCTTGATATAATAGTCAAAATTATTCATGCCGCCGCTGTAGCAGATGGTCGCCATCACAAAAGTTGAAACAAACAGAGTGATGCAGCTTATTCCCAAAAACATACCCACGCTCTGCGAAGCGTTTCCGTTTGTGACTAAAGATGACGCAATCCCAAACAACGGTAATCCTAACACACCACAAACACAGAGGGTAATCAGCCGTGTTTTTTCGACGTAAATCCGATATGCGGTATACTTGAGGAATTCGCTTTTCATTTTACTTATTCCGGAAATCATAACTCCACCCCCTTAACACAAACAAGTTTCTTTCTAATCGCCACGGCTTTTTTCTCAACTATTACGGAAATCATAACCCAGCACCTCCAATTCATAGATAAATATTTCTTCGAGACTCAACGGTACAATATCAAGGATTTTCGGAGACTTCGCTTGAATTTTCGCTTTGATTTCCTCCGCATCGCCCTTTGCAATGATGTAGACTACACTGCGATTTCGTTCATAGTGGAGGATTTCAATGTCGGTGAAGTCTTCTTTCTCGTAATTCCTGTCGAACGCCGTCTGTATTTTCTGGATATTCCCTTTCAGACTGTCCAGTTCGCGGTCAAACACGATTTTACCTTTGTGAAGCAGTCCGGCGCGGTCACAAAACTCATCGATTTCGTACAGATTATGTGACGAAATTATTACCGTCATCTCATTGTCAAGCATGGCATCCACCAACATCTTCTTCACGACGATTCGCATGGTGGGGTCGAGTCCGTCGAAAGCCTCATCCAAGAACAAGAAGTCCGGTCTGCAGGAAATCCCGCAAATCACGAATGCCTGCCGCTTCATTCCTTTCGAAAAAGTAGAGAGTCGTTTTTCACGCGGCAACCCCAGAGCAGTCTGCATTTCCGTAAACTTTTCCTCTGAGAAAGACGGATAAAACACCTTGAAAAAATCCCGCATTTCATTCAGCGTATAGTTGTTCCACTGGACTGTCTCATCATTCACGAAGAAAATGCGTTTCTTTATGTCGGGGTTATCGAAAACCACCTGCCCGTCAACCATAGCAACCCCTGAATCAATGGTGTAAATCCCCGAAAGTATTCGCAAAATCGTAGACTTCCCCGCCCCATTCGAACCGATTAATCCATACGCACTCCCTTTCGGGATTTCTAAGTCGATTGCGTCAAGTGCGGTGAAATCCCCGAACTTCTTGACGACTTTATCAAGTTTAAGCATAATTATTACCGTTTCCTTCCTGCACACAAAAGTGCATAGTAGTCTAGTAGCCGCTAATCGCTTCTACAAGTGCGTTCTTTTCTATTCCGCAATTCAGTGCGAACCGCACACTCTCACTGAAATTTTTCATCGCACGGATTCTCAACGTCCTCACCCCGTCGTCGGTCGGACTAACGTAACTCCCCTTTGCCGGGATTGAATAAATCAAACCCTGACTTTCGAGAATCTGGTAAGCTTTTTGTACCGTGTTCGGA
>WRKZ01000035.1 GCA_009777835.1 Oscillospiraceae bacterium
TCCTGCCGAGGTGAATATTCCGTGGTGTTTCTCAATTTGGAACAGCTACGGAATCTACGAGAACCGCGGTCATTCCAACTGGGAGTGGAGCATGGTTCAAGCGGAGAATCGTCCGCCGCAGTGCACCGAATGTGGTAAATGCAACGAAATCTGTCCTCAGCATATCGACGTAATCGGCGATTTGCGAAAGGTCTCTTCTGAAATGGAAAAGATTAAGTGGTGAGGTTTGTCCTCTTGACGAAATTCGGGTTTTATGATAAAATCATTAGAATTATTTAAAGTATAAAGAAGGAGAGAAAGTTTGAATAATAGCTCACGGGTCGGTGGCTTCGCCGCCGAGCAGGTGAGCTTGACAGGCTTATCTCTTATAATCTATACTATTTATTTATAGATTATTTATAGAGGCTTTGTGTCTCGGAAAGGTATGGTCATAGCCATGGCGAACATCTGTCGGGAGCCTTCCCGTACTTTCGGGGAGTATCTGCTTATCCCGGGATATTCATCGAAGGAGTGCGTTGTAGAAAACGTTTCACTCAAAACCCCCGCAGTCAGATTCAAGAGGGGGGAACAGCCGGCAATCAGCCTGAACGTTCCGTTAGTATCGGCGATTATGCAATCGGTCTCCGACAACAATATGGCGGTCGCTTTAGCGCGTGAGGGCGGAATGTCATTCATATATGCCTCTCAAAGCATCGAGAAAGAGGCGGAAATGGTCGCTAAAGTCAAGAATTATAAGGCGGGATACGTCCAAAGTGAGTCTAATCTGAGACACGATATGACTTTAGCCGACGTTCTTGCACTGAAAGGCAAGACAGGTCACTCCACCATGGCAGTGACCGAAGACGGAACCGGGAATTCGAAACTGTTGGGAATAGTTACGGGACGGGATTATCGTGTAAGCCGAATGTCTACCGATACCCCGGTCAGTGAGTTTATGACTCCGTTTGATAAGCTAATTACCGCACCTTCGAACACCACGCTTTCGGAGGCGAACGACTTGATTTGGGAGCATAAGCTCAACTCGCTTCCCATAATCAGTGACGACGGTAAATTAAAGTACTTTGTGTTCAGAAAAGACTATGAGGAACATAAAGAAAATCTCGATTCTCTGTTAGATTCGGAGAAACGTTACATGGTCGGGGCGGGAATCAACTCACGAGATTATTCCGAACGTGTCCCCGCACTTGTCGAAGCAGGGGCAGACCTACTTTGCATAGACAGCTCGGAAGGGTTTACCGAATGGCAGAAAATCACGCTCGGTTGGGTTAAATCACAATATGGAGACAGCGTGAAAATCGGGGCGGGCAACGTAGTTGATAGAGAGGGGTTCAGATTCCTCGCCGATAACGGTGCAGACTTCATCAAAGTAGGAATCGGAGGTGGTTCGATTTGTATCACGCGCGAACAGAAGGGTATCGGTCGCGGACAAGCTACATCTTTGATAGAAGTCTGTGATGAACGGAACAAGTATTTCGAAGAAACCGGTATTTATGTCCCGATTTGTTCCGACGGAGGAATCGTTCACGATTATCACATGACGCTCGCCCTTGCCATGGGTGCGGATTTCATCATGTTGGGGCGGTACTTCTCGCGATTTGACGAATCCCCTACAAATAAGCTGATGATTAACGGTTCATATGTCAAGGAATACTGGGGGGAAGGTTCTAATCGCGCGCGCAACTGGCAACGGTACGATATGGGCGGTGACCCGTCTCTCACGTTCGAAGAAGGGGTAGACAGCTACGTGCCTTACGCCGGGCCGCTCAAAGATAACGTGACCCGTTCCCTCTCTAAAGTCCGCTCGACTATGTGTAACTGCGGTTGTATGTCTATTTCCGAATTGCACGAGAATGCGAAACTAACCGTGGTTTCGTCTACGAGCATAGTGGAAGGCGGCGCGCACGACGTTATTTTGAAAGAATCTAAAGTTTAAGTTATTAAGAAAGGGCGTACCATCTTTCAGCAATCTTTCGGTAATCTTTTCGGCAAATTTCACTTTGGAAGATGGGGCGGCATGGTCATATAAATGCACCTTGCTTTATATAGGAAATATCGACCGAAAACCTTTGCAGAGGTGATTTCTCAGCCGCATATCACGATTACCCTGCAAAACCAAATTAAGTCGGGGAATATCGCACATGCGTATCTGTTCACCGGGAGCCGCGGAACCGGTAAGACCACCTGTGCGAAAATCCTCGCCAAAGCGGTGAACTGCACCGATTCTAAAGACGGAAACCCATGTATGGAGTGTGAGTCATGTAAATCCGCCGATAAGTCCCCCGACATCCGGGAAATCGATGCTGCGTCCAATAATGGGGTAGACGATGTTCGTGTTCTGCGGGAAGAAGCGGGCTACCTGCCTTCGGAGTTGAAGTACAAAGTCTATATAATAGATGAGGTTCATATGCTGTCGAATCAGGCGTTCAATGCCCTGCTCAAAACCCTTGAAGAACCTCCTTCGCACGTTATTTTTATCCTGGCGACCACTGAAGTCCACAAGATTCTCCCTACCGTACTTTCGAGATGTCAGAGATATGAGTTCAATCGCATTAACTCGGAAGAGTCGGCGGAAACCCTTATGAAAATCGCTTCGACAGAGGGATTCACCCTGGAAAAAGATGCGGCGTTGCTAATCGCACGGCTTTCCGACGGCGGAATGAGGGATGCACTCTCTCTTTTAGACGTTGCTGTAGCCGATAATACTGTTATTACACAAGAAATCGTTCGCGACAGCGCAGGAATTGCCGGGAAAGAACACCTTTTCGCTATAGCGGATGCGGTTGCAAATAAAGAGGCGGGGGCGGCACTTTCGGTTATATCGGGACTTTATGCGAAATCCAAAGACCCGACAAGACTGATTGACGAATTGTTACAGCATTTTCGTAACCTGATGATTATTAAAATCATGCCGGGTGACTTCTCGCTGATGACCGTCTTGAAAGAAGAAATTCCCGAATACAATCGTCAAGCGGGGTTGTTTACAATCGGTTCGATTTTGAACAATATCGATAAATTAGAAGAATGTCTCCGACTGAAAGGTCGAAAGGTCGAGGCTGAAATCTGTTTGATGAAAATGTGTCTTGCCGAAGGGGCTGAACAGCCTGTTCAGATGATTCAGCCTGTTCAACCGGTCCGACCACCTGTTCAGCCGCCGATTCAGCCTGTTCAGTCGCCGATTGCCCCACCTGCGCCGCCGACTTCCCCCGAACCGCCTTTAACGGTCGGGGAGAGGAAACCGTTTGCCGAATGGCAGTCGATTCTCGTACGACTTGCACAGGTGGATAGATTCAAAGCCGCCATGCTTGAGGAATCGGTTGCGGGGGTCAGCAGTAACGTGATAATCGTGCAGGGGGCTGAAACAATGGGATTCTTTTTCGAGAATCCCGGTAATTCGGCTATCCTCGAAAGGGTCGTGCGTGAGGTTACTCAAAGGGATTATAAAGTCATTTTTGAAGTGATTGAAGTAAAACAAGAACCTCAGGCGAAGCCCACACTTGAGGGACTTTCGCCACTGCAAAACAATTTAACGGCAGCACCGGAAATTCAAACCGAGTCGTCGAAAATACAACAATTCCTCAACGATGTGAAATCTGCGGGGGTACAGTTACAAATACTGTAAAAATACTTTAAAATATACATTATAAATTTAAAGGAGAAAAAACATGAAAGCAAGATTACCGGACGGGTACGGAAAGGGCGCGGGAGGCATGAACTCCATGATAAAACAGGCACAGAAAATGCAGGACGATATTCAAGCACTGCAAGAAAAACTTAACGAGCGTGAATATTCGGTTACGGCGGGCGGCGGCTTAATCGAGTTGACTATGAAAGGGGATAAAGAGCTGAAATCGGTGAAACTTAATCCCGAAATAGTTGACAAAGACAACGTCGAAGACCTCGAAGACGTGATTATAGCAGGAGTAAACGCGATTATCAGCAAAATCGAAGAAGAGCATACGGCGGCAATGGAGAAACTCACCGGGGGACTCAACATGGCGGGTATGCCGGGTCTGTTCTGATTATGGAATACACACCCGCACCGTTGCTGAAAGCGGCGGAACAATTCGCGAAACTGCCGGGAATCGGTATGAAAACCGCACAAAGGCTCGCCTATCATATGCTTTCTCTCCCGATAGAATCGGTGAGGGAGTTCGCGGACGGGGTTCGCGATGCGCGTGAATCGGTGAAGTTCTGCTCGCTCTGTCAAAACTTTACGGAGACGGTTCCGTGTCCCGTGTGTTCGGGTAATCGCAACACGAAAATCATATGCGTTGTGGAATCCCCCAGGGACGTTTCGGTGTTCGAGCGGACAGGGGGGTATGACGGCGTGTACCACGTTTTGCACGGATTGTTGTCGCCGATGGATGGTACACTTCCTGAAGATATTCGCATACGTGAGCTTATGGAACGGCTCGCCGGGGAGGTTGATGAAGTGATTATGGCGACTAACCCTACAATCGAGGGGGAAGCAACGGCTTCGTATATAAGCCGTCTGATTAAAACCCTCGGCATTAAAGTGTCGCGACTGGCTTATGGGCTTCCCGCCGGGGCTTCGCTTGAATTCGCCGACGATGTGACGCTCACGAAAGCGTTAGAGAACAGAAATGAGATTTAGCAATCCAAACAGGCTTTAAGAATAAACTTTAAAATAAGAAAGGACGAACCACTGTACTTTATATATATGGTGGGGCGGCATGGTCTGCAACATGATTACAGTAATCAAACCGGGGGCGACTCAGCAACAAATCGACGGGTTGCTGAATTGGTTCCACGCGAGAGGACTCAAAACCAACGTATCGGAGGGGGAATTCCAGACGGTTATCGGACTAATCGGCGATGTCGGCAGGGTTGACGTTGATTTAGTCAAAGGTCTTGAAATAGTCGATTCGGTTAAGCGGATATCAGACCCTTTTAAAAGAGCGAACCGTAAATTCCACCCGGCTGATACCATTGTGGAAATAAGCGAGAATGTAAAAATCGGCGGCGGGAATTTTCAGATTATCGCAGGGCCTTGCTCGGTCGAATCGGAAGAGCAGATTCTGACTATAGCGAAGAGCGTGAAGGCTTCCGGGGCGGGGCTTCTTCGTGGCGGGGCGTTCAAACCGCGGACTTCGCCGTATGCGTTTCAGGGGCTTCATGCCGACGGGATTGAACTGCTCGAAAAAGCGAAGGCACAAACCGGGCTTCCGATTGTCACCGAGATTATGAACACCCTGCATCTGGAAATGTTTAAGAATGTCGATATAATCCAGGTTGGTGCGCGGAATATGCAGAACTTCGAAATGCTCAAGGAGCTTGGTAAATCCGGTAAGCCGATTCTTCTGAAAAGGGGACTGGCAAACACACTGGAAGAACTCTTGATGAGTGCGGAGTACATCATGGCGGAAGGCAACGAGAATGTCATTCTCTGCGAAAGGGGAATCCGTACGTTTGAAACGTATACCCGCAATACCCTTGATTTATCTTCGGTTCCCGTGTTGAAAAAGCTGACCCATCTTCCGATTATAATCGACCCGAGCCATGCAATCGGAATTGCCGAACACGTCAAACCTATGTCGTTGGCGGCGGCGGCGTGCGGTGCGGACGGTCTGATTATAGAAGTCCACAACGACCCGAAGAATGCACTGTGCGACGGGGCGCAATCACTCACACCGGAAGAGTTCGGCGATTTAGCTAAACGGGTACAGGCTGTTCGGGAGGTAGTTCAATCTTGACGGTAGGAATAATCGGGCTGGGGCTAATCGGCGGTTCACTTGCGAAAGCCTACAAAGCTGCCGGATGGACGGTGTTAGTCCACGATACAGACGACAGTATTCGTGAATTTGCGATTATGTCCGGGGCAGCCGACCGACAGTTGACGGTTGATAACGAACGTTTAGCGGTTGATTTGATTCTAATCGCGGTCTATCCTGCGGTTGCAATCAAGTTTCTCGAAGAATATGCCGAGTATATTCGCCCCGATACTATTGTAATCGACTGTTGCGGTACTAAGAAAAACATCTGCGAAGCCGGGTTCGCGCTTGCGGAAAAACACCGATTCACCTTCGTGGGGGGACACCCCATGGCGGGAATCGAGAAGTCGGGATTTAAGCACTCTGCCGGTGATTTATTCGTCGGTGCAACTATGGTGATTGTTCCCCCGGTGTATGACGATATAGATTTTCTTCAGAAAATCAAAGAAATGCTTACCCCTTGCGGATTCGGCAGGATTACCGTTACTACCGCAGAAAAACATGATGAAGTCATTGCCTTTACGTCGCAAATGCCGCACCTGGTCTCGAATTCGTTCATCAAGTCACCCACCGGCAAGGAATTTGACGGATTTTCGGCGGGGAGTTACAAGGATTTAACTCGTGTCGCGTGGCTGAACGAGAATATGTGGACGGAACTGTTTATGGAGAATCGCGGATTTCTGCTGAACGAACTCAATACCTTTATAACGTCACTGGAAGAGTACAGGGCTGCTCTGCAATCCGGTGATTATGAGGGGATGAGGTCGTTGCTCTACGACGGAAAAAAATTGAAAGAGGAGATTGGCTGATGACTACAGTTACGGTAAACGCTTCTAAAAAGTATGACGTTTTAATCGATAAAGGACTGCTCGGCGAAGCGGGTACGAGAATCCGTCAAGTTTGCGGCGGGGAAAAAGCGTTCATTATCACCGATAACGTGGTGAATTCGCTGTACGCCGACCGAACGGAAGAATCGCTCAAGTCGGCGGGGTATTCGGTAGAACGTTTCATCTTCGCTAATGGCGAACATTCTAAAAATATCGGCACTTATATAGGGATTATCAATGCGCTTGCAATGGCGAACCTCACCCGCTCGGATGTGGTGGTCGCTTTAGGCGGCGGGGTGGTCGGTGATATAGCGGGATTCGCGGCGGCAACGTATCTGCGGGGAGTGAAATTCGTACAGATTCCTACAACGTTACTCGCTATGGTGGATTCGTCGGTCGGCGGTAAAACGGCGGTGAATCTTCAAATTAGCTCTCCTTCTTCTTCTCAAAAAGCCGATTTACAAGTAATGTCGGGCAAAGCCGAACTCGTCGGGGGAAAGAATCAAATAAATACCTCTTCTCCCCCCCGAGAAGCCGTTGAAAATAATGAACAAGTAATGTCGGGCAAAGCCGACCTCGTCGGGGGAAAGAATCAGGTTGGAGCGTTCTATCAGCCCGATTTAGTCCTGTGCGATTATGAAACCCTTGAAACTCTGTCGGAAGCGGTTTTCAAAGATGGATGTGCTGAAGTTATCAAGCACGCGGTGATTCGCTCGGCGGAGTTGTTCGAGTTGCTGAAACAACCGATTATGCCGCAAATTGAGGATATAATCGCGCGGAACGTAACCATTAAGCGGGATGTAGTTGCGGTTGACGAAAAAGACACCGGGGTTCGGCAGTTGCTGAATTTCGGGCATACTGTAGGTCACGGAATCGAGAAATATTCCGGTTACGGAGTGACCCACGGGAGTGCGGTGGCAATCGGGATGGCGTTGGAAAGTTTCGGTGAGGAACGCGCCAAAATAATCGAAATGTTGAAGGGGTTCGGGTTGCCGTATGAGACAGACATTTTGCCCGAACAACTGATTAATGCGGCATTTTCGGACAAGAAACGTGACGGAAGCAAAATCACGGTGGTGTCGGTCGAGAAAATAGGTGAATCCCGCTTGAAAAGCCTGAAAATGGAGGAGTTACATGACTATTACGGTTTTTCCGTCTGAATTAAACGGGATTGTCAAGGCGATTCCCTCGAAATCGGCGGCACATCGCGGATTGATTTGTGAATGTTTGGCGGGGGCTTGCGACATTGTTGCCTGCGACGGCACTTCCGATGATATAGAGGCTACCAAAAGATGCCTTGCGGAAATCTCCAAAACGAATCCGGTGTTGAACTGCGGAGAATCGGGGAGTACGTTCAGATTTATGCTTCCGATTGTCATGGCGTTGGGATTAGATGCCACTTTTATTCTTGAGGGGCGACTCCCCGAACGAACGGGCTACCCTGCAAAATTCGGAATACACGAACAGCTCAAACCCGGGATTCAATCTATAGAAGGCGGGAAGACTTCTCAGTATATATCGGGAATGTTGTTTGCGTTGCCGTTGCTTGACGGAGATTCACAATTGCACATCACAGGCAGGTTTGAATCTAAACCGTATGTCGATTTAACCGTCGATATGTTGAAGAAGTTCGGCATAAACGTAGATTTCGCCGATAACGTCTTCTATGTCCGCGGGAATCAGGTGTACAAACCGCCCGAACAATTCACGATTGAGGGTGACTGGTCTAACTCGGCGTTCTGGTTGGTTGCGGGTTCATTGTCGGGGAAGAGCGTTACGGTTACGGGATTGGATATGCAATCGAAACAGGGTGACAAAGCAATAGTGAAACTTCTGCAGGAATTTGACGATAACAAATCGGGGGTTATGGAAATAGATGTTCGCGATATTCCCGATTTAGTCCCGATTCTGGCGGTACGAGCGGCAGGGTGGAACGGGGTCACGACAATCCGTAATGCCGGGCGGCTTCGTATAAAGGAAAGTGACAGATTGCAAGCTATGGTCGATACCCTCACTTCGATTGGGGCGAAGGTTGAGCAAAGTCATGACGAGTTGCGCGTTTACGGGAGTGAATTTAAACTCGATAACGGCGGATTATTCCCGCTTAACAGTTACAACGACCACAGAATCGTTATGTCGGCGGCAATTGCGGCGACGTGTCTTTGTAAAGAGCCGGTCACGATTGAAGCAGCGGAAGCAGTTGAAAAGTCATACCCCGGTTTCTTCGAAGATTTGAAATCGTTAGGGGGAAAGTTTAAGATTAAGTAAACAAGAAAGGGCGCGTGTAAAATGGCTTCATGTTATGGGGATAGAATAAAGGTAAGCATTTTCGGGCAGTCACATTCGGCGGCGATTGGGGTTGTAATTGACGGATTTCCTGCCGGGAACGTTGTTAATATGGAAGAACTCCGTGCTTTTATGAAACGCCGCGCACCGGGACAGTCTGCGACTTCGACAAGCCGAAAAGAAGCCGACCAACCGGAAGTGCTTTCGGGGTTGGTGAACGCTATACCGGAGCTTTGCTCGCCCTGCGGAGGAAAATCCGCAGGAATTTCCGGAGTTGAAGAGTATACCACCTGCGGCGCACCGCTCGCTATAATCATACGTAATACCGATATGCGTTCGGGTGATTACAGTGAGTTACGGGACGTTCCGCGACCTTCCCACGCCGATTATCCCGCCTACGTCAAGTTCGGGAAGTGTCACGATATTGCAGGGGGTGGTCACTTTTCGGGACGGTTGACCGCTCCGCTTTGCGCTGCCGGAGGAATATGTATTCAGATTCTGGGGAGAATGGGGATTAACATAACCTCCCGCATTGTTCAAATAGGGGGAGTCACCGACCCGACACTGCACGAATCGGAAATTCTTACAGCGAAATCTCATGGTGATTCGGTCGGGGGAGTCATTGAGTGTACAGCCGATGGTGTTCCTGCCGGATGGGGTGAGCCTATTTTCGACGGAATGGAGAACAAAATCGCCGCCGCTATATTCGGTATTCCCGGGATTAAAGGAATTGAATTCGGTAACGGATTCGCCGGTGCGGGCTTGCGGGGTTCTCAAAACAACGACAGTTTCTGCATGGACGGAGGAACGGTCAAGACCCGAACTAACAATTCCGGCGGGATTCTCGGCGGAATCACAAACGGTATGCCGATTGTGTTTCGGGTTGCGGTAAAGCCGACCCCGTCTATTTCACAAGAGCAACAGAGTGTGAGCCTTTCGCAGGGGGAAGATACTATTCTGCGGGTGAGAGGGCGGCACGACCCTTGTATAGTCCCGCGGGCATTGCCCTGTGTGGAATCTGCGGCGGCAATCGCATTGTATGATGCGTTTTTAGCTTCGAAGGAAGGTTAAATCAGTTTGAAAAACATCAAGAAAGGACGCGTGTGAAGTTTGAAAAAAATCCTTGTAATCAACGGGCCGAATCTCAATATGTTGGGGATTCGCCAACCCGAAATCTACGGCAACAGGAGTTATGCCGATTTGATTGATTTCATCAAGACTTCTGCCGCAGAAATCGATACAGAAGTCGAGTGTGTGCAGTCCAACCATGAAGGTGTGATTGTCGATACGATTCAGGCGGCGCACGGTAGGTTTGACGGAATTGTAATCAATCCCGCGGCATATACCCACACGAGTATCGCGATTTCAGACGCGCTGAAGTCGGTCGATATTCCCGCCGTTGAGGTACATTTGAGTGATATCAATAAGCGGGAAGATTTTCGGCGGATTTCATATGCGGGAATGGCTTGTGAAAAAACTTTTGCCGGATTCGGGTTCGACGGATACAAAATGGCTATTAAGTATTTGAATGAACGTCAACAAGACTTAAAATAAAAAAATCACCCTCGATTCCGGGTTCAAGCGGAATCGAGGGTGGTTTTTTATCGGTCTAAAGCTTTTTTCAAGTCATCGACTTTATCGGTTTTTTCCCATGAAACGCCTAATTCTTCGCGTCCCATGTGACCGTATGCCGCTAATTGCCTGTAAATCGGTTTACGCAGGTCGAGGGTTTCGATAATCGCCGCCGGTCGTAAATCGAACACCTTTCCGACCGCTTCCGCAATTTGAATATCGGTAAGTCCGTCCGCCGCAGTTCCGAATGTGTCCACAAGTACCGAAACAGGTTTAGCAACCCCGATTGCGTATGCCACCTGGACTTCACACTTTGAAGCCAGTCCGGCGGCAACGACATTTTTCGCTGCGTACCGTGCCGCATATGCCGCACTTCTATCGACCTTGGTGGGGTCTTTCCCCGAAAATGCACCGCCGCCATGACGAGAATATCCGCCATACGTATCAACGATAATCTTACGACCGGTCAACCCGGAATCGCCTTGCGGGCCACCGATTACGAATCGCCCTGTCGGATTTACGTAGATTTTGGTATCATTGTCGAGCAGTTCCTGCGGAATCACCGGTTTAATCACTTTTTCGATTACATCGGCACGGATTTGGTCGAGTGATGCACCTTCTTTATGCTGAGAAGACACCACCACCGCATCCACCCTTGTGGGTTTGCCGTCTACGTATTCGACTGTTACCTGCGACTTACCGTCCGGAAGCAGGAACGATAATTCGCCGCTTTTACGGACTTCAGTCAGACGTTTCGACAGCTTGTGCGCCAACGAAATCGGCATAGGCATGAGCTCGGGAGTCTCATCGCAAGCATACCCGAACATCATCCCCTGGTCGCCCGCACCGGTATCGTTGACCCCCTCAATCGAATTGTTCACACCTTGAGCTATGTCGGATGACTGCTCATCAATCGAAGTCAAGACCGAGCAGGTGTTACAGTCAAAACCGAACGCCGCAGAATCGTACCCTATGTCTTTGACGACCCCCCGCACTATTCGCGGAATATCAGCGTATGCCTTGGTCGTGATTTCTCCCATTACCAAAACCATTCCCGTTGTGGTTGCTGTTTCGCACGCAACCCTCGACATTGGGTCTTGCTTCAACAAAGCATCCAACACCGCATCTGAAATCTGGTCGCAGATTTTATCGGGATGCCCTTCTGTCACACTTTCTGATGTAAATAATACTTTCGCCATTTTCGCCATTGTTTATGACCATGCCGTCCCGCTATGCACAAACCCCCAAATTTGCCGGAGGTTTCGGCATAGCGGGTCTCCCTTTCTTTTTTAAACTTTTTTAATTTTTAACGACCGAAAACTTTCGATAACTCGGTCGCTTTGCCGATGTTGCCTTCTACCTTGAGTTTTCCGGTAGTAAATGCCAACATCGAATTGAGTTTCCCGTTCATCATCTTGACAAAATTGTCGGAAGCGATGATTACGTTCGCCTGTCGGTCGGTGTATTCGCACGGCTCGATTGTCAGTTTACCATCCTTGATTTCGATATACAGAACCTCGTTCAAGTCCTTCAGCGTGATTTGAACCGCAAGAAAATCCCTCCCCTCTGCATCGAAATCGGCGGTTTTCTCCTTCAATTCTGCCATGATTGCTTGCAATTTCTCACTCATAACATTGCACCCCTTTCTTACCTCTTTCTTTAAAGAAAATTAATATAATTCTATTTTATTAAGACGGTCTCGCCATTTTTTCGCGAATAAATTCGCATGAGCAAAATGCAATTCGAGACAACCCCAATAAAACAAATACAATGATTGCGTTTTCCGGTCTATGCCGAAAAATCAGATGACGTTTATTTTTGACGAAAATAATTCAGATGACGTTATTTTATTTCCCAGTCAATAGCAGGAATCCCCTGTTCATGCAGAAAATCGTTAGTCCGTGAAAAATACCTTTCATCGAAATATCCCCCTTTGTTCGCTGAAAGCGGACTCGGATGAGCCCCCGTGAGGACGAGATGTCGCGACCCGTTTACCAATCGCGATTTTGATTGTGCATATTTTCCCCACAGTATGAACACGAGCGGCTGTTCTCGTTTGTTCAAAATCCCGATTACTTTGTCGGTAAATTCTTCCCATCCTATTTTTCGGTGGGAGTTGGGTTGACCTTTTCTGACCGTCAAAATTGAATTCAAGAGAAGCACCCCGGATTTTGCCCAGTGGGTGAGTTCGCCGTGGGGCGGACGGGTGATTCCGCGGTCGTTGTATAATTCCTTGAAGATATTTATCAGTGACGGCGGCAACCGGTTTCCTTTCTTGACCGAGAAACACAGTCCGTGGGCTTGATTAGGCTGATGATACGGGTCTTGACCCAGAATTACCGCCTTCACATCGGAATAGCTCGTGTATCTGAAAGCGTCAAAGATATTGTCGTTATCCGGAAAAACCGTGAATTTTTCGCGTTCCTGCGACAGAAAATCCCCTATTTCCTTAAAATAAGGTCTTTCGAATTCTTTTTTCAGCAGATGATTCCATTCGTTGCCGAAATTCATATCAAGCATAATTATTGCGGTTTCCGCTTATGCTGTAGCTGTTCCCTGCCGTATTTTTATTCCGCTCATGGAGGAAAAAGCCCGCAAACATTCCCCCGGCAATGGTTAAAATCGCGATGAGCGTCAAACAGAAGACCAGTGCCTTTTTCCCGAAAAAAAGTCTCTCGTCTTTTTCTTCGTCCGATTCTTGTTTTTCCGTAGATTCGTAAGATTCCCGCGATTCCGTTGACGGTACAGTCCATGCAGTCTCTTCGTGGGCGGTATATACAGGAGGGAGCGGTACAAATTCCGCATACGCTGTACGTTCTTCGGGAAATTCTTGCGGGGGCGGCGGAACTTCCGTAGCTTCAGCCGATTTATTCGACGAAATCACTGTTGTCTTTCCGCATTTAGAACAGAATCTGTAACCCTCCGCGATTGGATTTCCGCAATCGGTGCAATACGCATTCATATTTATCGCCGCCTTTCATTTTAAATTTCTTATATAATGAAACAGAAACTGCTGGGCAATCCCCTCATAACCCTGCATACACATCGGGAGACCGTCGGGATAATATTGAGCCAGCACCCGTTTAATCCAGACATCTTTCGGGAACGCCTGCAACTCATGAAATCCGAACAGCAACACGCAATCCGCGACTTTGCCGCCCACCCCGATTATTTTCAGCAATTCTGCCTTTGCTCCATTATACGGCATTTTTGCGATTTCGTCAAGCATTATTTCGCCCGAAACGATTTTTTTTGCCGCATCGATGATATAACGCGCCCGATATCCCGTGCCGAGCGGGGTTAAATCCCCGACTTCCAGGCGTGCCAGCGTTTCGGGAGCGGGGATTGCCCCATTCTCCCCGAAAACCGAACACATCTTATTTATTATGCCCTTAATTCGCTTGATATTATTATTTTGTGAAATTATAAAGCTAATCAGCGTTTCAAACGGTTCTTGTCGCAGTAAGCGCAGACCCGGCGCGAAGCCGCAGGCTTCCCTTAAGGTCGAATCCGCTCGAAACTTTTCGATAATCGCCGAATAATCCTCATCAACGCAAAAATACTCTTCCCAAAAGGCAATATCGGCTTTTTCGACATTTAATAACGTCATGCCTTTTTTTTCTTGGCGGACTGTTACCGACTTGTTCCCCGCCGTTCCCGAATATAAACCGTCGCCGCCGTTCTCCCAACGGAAACACTGACCGCAATTAAAGGTTGAATCGAGGTCAATGAAATCGGTCTCGAGAAAATATTCCATTTTTATGACCGTGCCTTTCTTACAGATTTTTCAAATTTATTTTAAATTTCTCTTGATTATTTTTCGGTTATATATTATTATAAGAAGAGTAAAGGAGGTAGGAATGAGAGAGAGTTTACTTACAATTCCGGTGAATGAGGTGTTTGAGCCTAAAGAAGGCTGTCCGTTCTGTCGAATGAGGGACACCGTGGAGAATCACATCTGCGAATACATAATGGGCGCGGCAATGATGGAACCCGACGTTCGAACCGAGACCAACGCCCTCGGATTCTGTCACAGGCATTACAACAATCTCCTGGGGCAGAAGAATCGGCTTTCGTTGGGGCTTATGCTGAATTCCCATTTGGAGAAAGTCCGCGGAGAAATCTTTACCAAAAAAGGAATCCTTGATGCTTTAAAAAAGGACAAGCGTACTTCGTCGGCGGCGAAATACGACCGAACCTGTTTCGTCTGTTCCAAAGTCGAATGGGGGATGAATCATATGGTAAAGACCTTTTTCGCGCTGTTTCGTGATGAGGATTATTTTAAGACCTTGTTCGGTGAGCAGGAATTCATCTGTATGCCGCATTATGCGTGGATTAGGGGGATTTCACCGGATTTCCTCAAAAAGGGTGCGGAACTTTCGACTTTTTTGAACGCACTGGACGAATTGGTCGGAAACTATGCCGCCGAGCTTAATCGTGATGTGGGTGAGTTTTGCGACAGCTTCGACTATCGTAACGCACGCAAACTCCACACCCCCGAAATGGAACACGTACGTTCATCGGTCAATCGTTCGATTTATTTTCTGACGGGGCGACCCCCGAATCAAGAACGGTAGCAGGGGATTCTTCCGGTTTCGCCGAATCGGGTTCGTTCGAATCCTCGTCGGTGAACAGCGACAACTGTTCGCCCTCTTCCATCGTGACTGAAATCCCGCCTTTGAGCAGGTCACGGATTTCACTCAAGAGGAGAATATGCTCTTCGGGTTCGGACGGCTCTTCAACGGCGTTTCTCCGTCGGATTACGTTGAGCATCTTCACCATAAAGAACACGCTGACAGCGATTATAAAGAATCCGACAATCGCTTGCAGGAATCTTCCGTAGGCAACGGTTACGCTGTAGTCGGAGAAAAACAGGCTCTTCACTGTAAACGAAAGGTCGGTGAGGTCGATTCCCCCCATGAGTGTTCCCATCAACGGCATTAGTACGTCGTCGGCGAAGGAACGTGCAATCGCCGTAAAGGCACTCCCCACGATTACCCCCATCGCCATGTCGGTTACGTTCCCCCTCGATATGAACTCTTTAAATTCTCCGAGTATGCGGGATGCACGCCGACCTGCTTTTTTACCCGCCCGTAAAACCTCTTTGGGCAGTTTCGTTTTTTTATTTCTTCCGGGCATTGGATTAGCTTCTTTCATATAAATTCTCACAGAAGTGCGCGCGGCATCTTCCTCCTTCTAATATTATATCAAACTGTCACGTTTGTCAATAAAAATAATAAAATGTAATAATATGTCGCCTGTTTCTTGAATATTCCCGGCTTATGTGTTAAGAATATTATTGAGACGTCCACCAAATTATAACTAAAAGAAAGGAAAAATTTAATATGTACATTAAACGCGGTGAAATCTACTATGCGGATTTGAGCCCCGTAATAGGCTCCGAACAAGGCGGAATGCGACCCGTCTTAATCGTTCAAAATGATGTGGGGAATAAACACAGCCCGACCGTTATCGCGGCTGCTATTACCAGTCAGAAAGAAAAATCGCGACTGCCTACTCACATTTCACTCAATGCGCGAGATTGCGGATTATCCAAGGATTCTGTCGTATTGCTCGAACAAGTCCGTACTTTAGATAAGAAACGACTCAAAGAGCGTATGGGTGAACTCGACAACATTTCCATGAATAAAGTCGATGGCGCATTGTCGGTGAGTTTCGGGCTGGGACAATGAAAACCCCGGAAAATCCAAAGTGAAAATCAAAGAAATTCCCTGCTTATCTGATAAGCGGGGAATTTTTTTGATTTTCACTTGACAAATCGGGAAATTTATTGTAAAATTGTCCCATTATTAAACCGCAACAAATGTCTTGACATTTGTTGGTTTAATTTGCCGGCTGCGTCGGTTGCCCCGCAGGGGCGAGACGCAGGGCAATTTTGAGCGAGAAAAGTCCTAATCGGGCTTTGCCCGATTAGACAAACTTTTCGAGCGGAGTAATACAAAGGAAAGGTACGGCATAATCATGGCTAAACGTAAAATAGGGATTCTCACCAGCGGGGGCGATTGCCCCGGGTTGAACGCTACAATCCGCGCGGTAATGCTCGCAGGGGTACGCGAATTCGGTGGAGACGGTGTTGAGTTCACCGGGATTTACGACGGATTCCACGGGTTGGTTCACAATGAATGTAAGATGATAGAGTCGGGGGATTCTGAGGGACTTCTTCGTTTACTTACTCAAGGGGGGACTTTTTTAGGGACGAAGCGAACCCCGCATAAAAAGATGGAAGTCGTTGAAGAAGACGGGATTGATAAAGTCGCCGCAATGAAAAAGACATACAGCGATTTGGGATTAGACTGCTTGCTGGTTCTGGGCGGAAACGGCAGTCATAAAACTGCCAACCTACTCTCGCAAAAGGGGCTTAACGTAGTCGGATTACCTAAAACAATCGATAATGATATTTGGGGGAGTGATGTGACATTCGGGTTTCATACCGCGCTCGAAATCGGGACCGAAGCACTTGACCGAATCCATACCACCGCTTGTTCGCATAAGCGTGCCATCGTGGTGGAAATCATGGGGAATAAAGCGGGTTGGTTGGCATTATACACCGGAATCGCCGGGGGGAGTGATGCAATCTTGCTGCCGGAAATTCCGTATAATTGTGATAAACTGCTGCAATTCGCACGTAAACGCGCCGACGCGGGCGCGCCCTACTCGATTATAGTGGTTTCTGAAGGGGCATTAGATGACCGGGAAGTACTCCTCAAGAAGAAAGAGCTGAAAAAAGCCCGTATGGAAGCCGGGGTGGTTAATACTACCGCTAAAATCGTCAAGATGCTCGAAGAAGAAGCGGGAATCGAGACCCGTTCGTTCGTTCCGGGGCATATGCTGCGCGGGGGGACACCTTCGGCTAAAGACAGACTGCTTTCCACACAGTTCGGGGTGCGGGCATTTGAATTAATCAAGTCGGAAAAGTACGGATACACGGTGGCGAAAAAAGGCGATACGATTATCGAGAATAGATTAGAAGACATGGCGGGCAAAAAACGATTGGTCGAAGCAGACGATGAGATGGTAAAGGTCGCCCGAAGTATCGGTATTTCTTTCGGCGATTCGTAAAAAAATGAGTTAAACGGAGGTGGCATTAATATTATAGGCACGTTAATCAATGCCGCAGCTGTAATCGGCGGGAGTACGGCGGGTCTCTTGCTGAAAGGGCGGCTTCATAAAAGAATTTCCGACAGCGTTATCCGTGCGATTGGATTGTGCGTCTGCATAATCGGCGTTTCCG
>WRKZ01000036.1 GCA_009777835.1 Oscillospiraceae bacterium
TACAGTAATTACAGCCGGTACAATTGTTGCGGACACGTTTGCGCAAATCTTCCCGGACTTTCACGATTGCCGCATACTCTGCGTCCGAAAGCCGCTTGAAGTCACTGCAGGTCGCAAGATTATCGTCAACTTGAGCCATATCCGACATTCCCGACAGGATTACCTTTATGTTATCTAAACTCCCCGCCCAGCGAACAGCAACGGAAGACGGAGTCACACCGGGAGTCACCTCCTCTAAATGCGCCTGAATATCCTCCGGCAATTTCGACAGCGAACCGCCTTTGACCGTCTCCATAGCGAAAACAGGAATCCCTTTCTTGGTGGCGTGCTCATACAGCTCAAGATTGTCTAAATCCATGTAATTCAGATGAAGCAGTACGAAATCCCAGTCGCGCGCGGTAATAATCTTTTTGAAATTCTTGGCGTTTTCGTGAGAAGAATGCCCGAAATGACGAATTTTACCTTCTTTTTGGAGTTGGCGGCAATAATCATACACGCCGAGTTTCTCCATCTTTTCGAAACGGTCGATTTTCAAATCGTGAAGCAGGTAATAATCGATGTAATCGACCTGCAGTCGCTCAAGCTGTTCGGCGAAGATTCGTTTTGCATCGTCGAGGGATTCCACCGCCCAGGTCGGTAATTTAGTCGCGATGTAATAATCCTCACGAGACAGCCCGGAGTGTTCTTTCAAGAATCTGCCTGTAAATTCTTCACTCTTGCTGTCGTGATAGATGTACGCCGTATCGAAGTAGTTTACGCCGTTGTCAACCGCTTTCTTGAGTAAAGCGAGGCTCTGCTCTTCGTCTATTTTGCCGTCTTTCGTGGGGAATCTCATGCACCCGTATCCGAGCAGGGACGGCTTTGAATCAATGTTTTGAAGTTTTCTGTAATCCATAATTATCTCTCCTTGTTTTCATGCTTGTTTTACGATAATATAGAGTATACCTTATTCTTCAATTAAAGTCAAGAAATTCCTTGACATTTTGTTCGGATTAAGTTATAATAGTTTGCGATTAGGTTTTCGTAAAGGAGTAAACGCATTGTCTAAACGCATGACTGCTGCAAAAGCACTTGTAAAATGTCTCGAACTTGAGAAAATAACAGCTGTCTTCGGATATCCGGGGGCGGCTATATGTCCGTTCTACGACGAACTCGAACTATCGGATTGCGGTATAGAGCATATTTTAGTCCGACATGAGGCGAATGCGGGTCACGCCGCATCGGGAATGGCGAGAATCACCGGTCGCGCGGCTGTGTGCGTAGCGACCTCCGGGCCGGGGGCGACTAATCTTATAACCGCTATCGCCACCGCCTACATGGATTCGATTCCGGTCGTCGCAATCACCGGACAAGTCTGTTCCGACCAAATCGGGAAGGACGTGTTCCAGGAAGCCGATACTACGGGTGCGGCAGAACCCTTCGTGAAACATTCCTACTTGATTAAAGACGCAAACACCCTACCCGAAACGGTGAAAAAAGCCTTCTACATCGCCTCGACGGGGCGACCGGGGCCGGTGTTGCTGGATATTCCCATGGACGTTCTGTTAAGTGAAATCGACTTCGACGAGGATGAATACGCAAAACCACCGGAAATCCGCAGCTACAAACCATCTTTTTCGGGGAACAAACTGCAAATCAAGCGGGTAGTCGATACGATATCGGAATCGGAAAAGCCGTTAATCTGTGTCGGCGGCGGGATTTTTCACAAGGATTCGTTTATTTTGGCGAGAAAAATGGCGGAACGTGCGGATATCCCGGTGGTGAACACCATGATGGGTATATCGGCATTTCCGAATGAACACCCGCTCTGCCACGGAATGATAGGAATGTTCGGCAAACCCGTTGCGAACCTTGCAATCAATGAATGTGACCTGCTGATTCTGTTGGGGGCGCGGATTAATGACCGTGCTGTTCTTGCCATGCAGGAACGAAACCTGAAAGTCATTCATATTGATATAGACCCGGCTGAAATCGGGAAGAATCTCCCGG
The DNA here is from genome assembly GCA_009777835.1 of Oscillospiraceae bacterium. Classification (GTDB taxonomy): domain Bacteria; phylum Bacillota; class Clostridia; order Oscillospirales; family Ruminococcaceae; genus Ruminiclostridium_E. The sequence goes on from WRKZ01000036.1 coordinate 1,990, forward strand.
CAAGCGTTCCGGTGGTGGGGGATATTCACGCTGTTCTGGAACAGATTCTTGAACAGTTGCCCGGCAAAAGGCACCCCGACTGGAACGGATTTCTTTCCAAATGTGAATCTGAACAAAACAGCTTAAAACCCGATGTTTCCCAAACATCAAGCGTTAATCCGAAGGCGTTTATACAGGTTTTGAATCGGCTTATTCCGGGGGATACCGTTATAGTCGCGGATGTTGGGCAGAATCAAATATGGACGGCTAACAATATTTCTTTGGGGGAAGGCGGTCGGTTTCTCACTTCCGGAGGAATGGGGACTATGGGATATTCCGTTCCGGCGGCAATCGGCGCGAAGAAAGCCTCCCCCGAACGTGAAGTCATAGCAATCTGCGGCGACGGGAGTTTTCAAATGCAGATGATGGAACTCGCCACGGCTGTTCAGCATGGGATTAACGTAAAAATCATCGTCATGGCGAACCGGCGGCTCGGCATGGTGCGGGAATTGCAGCAGAATCGTTATAGAGGGAATCTTACGGCGGTTTTTCTGGACGGCAGCCCGGATTTCGTTAAAATTGCCGATGCCTACGGAATCAACGGCGGTTATCTCAACGACATCAAGAATACCAACCAGGCGTTGATTACCCTCCTTGCTTCAAAAAAACCGTACGTGTTGCAGGTAAACGTCAGCGAGAACGAAGGGAGTGTGCTGTAGATGAAACATCATACTATTTCGATTCTGGTTGAGAACCATGCGGGTGTTCTGTCGAGAATATCGGGACTGTTTGCACGCAGGGGGTTTAATATTCACAGTCTTGCCGTGGGCGTGACAGAGAATCAGTCTACTTCGCGGATAACCATCGTTGCCGAAGGTGACGACCGCACCCTTGAGCAAATCGAGAAACAGCTCAACAAGCTAATCGATGTAATCAAAGTTCGCTCGGTCAAAGGGGTTGAGCTTCTCTCGCGGGAACTTATGTTGGTTAAGGTGAATTGTTCCCCGGCACGAAGGTCTGAGTTGATTGCAATCGCCGAAATCAACGATGCGAAAATCTCGGACGTGTCGGAGTCTACGATGACACTGGAATTGTCGGCGAATGAGATGAGATTGTCGGCGTTTGAAGAGTTGCTCAAACCGTATGGGATTAAGGAAATCGCACGAACCGGTGTTATTGCGTTGCAAAAGGGAACGGGTTCGTTATGATTCAAAAATAGACCTCCTCATAAACCGGCTGAGGTCTAATCATAAAACAAAATAAAAAGGAGAAAAACAATGGCAAAAATCTATTACCAACAGGACTGCAATCTCGAATTGCTCAAGAACAAAACGGTGGCAATCATCGGTTACGGAAGCCAGGGACACGCACACGCATTGAACCTGAAAGACTCCGGTGTGAAGGTGATAATCGGGCTTTACAACGGCAGTAAATCGTGGAAGGTAGCCGAAAAAGACGGATTTGAAGTCTTCGTCGCAGCAGAAGCCGCTCAAAAAGCTGATTTAATCATGATTCTGATTAATGACGAAAAGCAGGCGGATTTGTACAAAAACGACATAGAGCCGAACCTCAAGGCAGGGAAAACACTTGCGTTCGCTCACGGATTCAATATCCATTATGGGCAAATCACCCCGCCGGAAGACGTGGACGTAATCATGGTCGCGCCGAAAGGCCCGGGTCATACCGTTCGATACGAATACGAAGCAGGAAAAGGCGTTCCTTGCCTTACGGCGATTCATCAGGATGCGTCGGGCAAGGCACTCGACACTGCATTGGCGTATGCGGCAGGAGTCGGAGGGGCTAGAGCGGGGGTACTTCTGACGACTTTCCGGGAAGAAACCGAGACCGACTTATTCGGCGAACAAGCCGTGCTGTGCGGCGGGGTCACTGCGCTTATGAAAGCGGGATTCGAGACACTTGTCGAAGCGGGATATGCCCCGGAAAACGCTTATTTTGAGTGTGTGCACGAAATGAAATTAATCGTTGATATGATATACAGGGGCGGAATGAATCTGATGAGATATTCGGTCTCGGATACGGCTGAGTTCGGTGATTACGAGGTCGGTAAACGAATCATCACCGATGAAACGAAAGCGGAAATGAAAAAGGTTCTTACCGAGATTCAAGATGGTACTTTCGCACGTAACTGGATTATGGAAAACAAGACCGGCAGGGCGCATTTCAGTTCGGTTCGCAGATTGGAATCCGAACACGAAGTCGAAAAGGTCGGCGCGGAACTCCGTAAGATGTATAAGTGGGATAATTAGTGATTTAGAGGGAGAATCCCCCATTCTTAACAAGGGGTTTGGGGAGCAAAACAAGAGCTCGCAGGTAGCGGCTCTGCCGCTAGCAGGTGAGCTTGACGTTTTAAGCGAATCCCCATTCTTTAGGGAGCGAAGCAGGGTTTCCCTGCGAAGCGACAGGGGGTTTGGGGGAGAATCCCCCATTCTTAAAAAACATGAAACAAGTTTTAGACTATGCGTGGAAATACCTCAAACGATTAGACAAGGTTCTGTTGTTACTTTGTGCGGCGGTGAGCGTGTTCAGCATTTATCTGCTCTACACCATGAATGCCAACGAAATCAATCCGTCGGTTGTCTCGACAAGAACCTGGGGAATGCAGTTGGCGGCGGCGGTACTGGGGATTATTTCAGCCCTGGTACTGGCTGCTGTCAATTATCGATTCTTGTCTAAAATCTGGTGGATTTACGCCCCTATAGCGTTGGGACTGTCCCTGCTTTTGTTCACGAGTCTGGGCAAACGAACAGGAAGTGCTACCGACTTAAACTGGTTGGATTTGGGGTTCGTCGAGATTCAACCGTCGGAGTTTCTGAAAGTCGCTTTTATAATGACTTTTGCAACCAACCTTCACAGAGTCGGCGAAAACATGAATCGGCCGCATCACATGATGTTGCTCTGTCTTCACGGAATGATACCGATAGGGTTGGTGCTGATTCAAGACGATACCGGGACTGCGACTATAATCGCCTTGATGTTCGTGACTATGCTGTTTGCGGCGGGACTTTCGTGGAGGTATATACTGGCGGGGACGGTGGGTATTCCCGCGCTTCTATACGTTTTTTGGGAATATTACGCGAAGGCACATCACAAAATCCGAATACTCGTACTGATTGATGAGGAAATCCGCAATCAAGAGTGGATTGGGGCATTCGACCAACAGCGGCGCGGATTGATTGCGCTGAGTTCGGGCGGATTAACCGGACTGGGGGTTTCCGGCGGCGATTATACGCATATATACGCTATTCATAATGATTTTATCTTTGCGTATATAGGAATGGTCTTGGGATTCGTCGGGTGTGTATTGACTCTGTTAGTGCTTTTGTTAATCAGCATAAAACTGATGACGGTGGCAACTACCGCACGCGATTCACTCGGTCGGATTATCTGTTGCGGCGTGTTCGCGATGGTGTTTTTCCATTCGGTCATCAACGTGGGAATGGTGATTGCAGTCACCCCTGTGGTGGGGGTTCCCTTACCGTTCATCAGCGCGGGGGGGAGTTCCATGCTCGCCTTGTTTTTCGCAATCGGATTGGTGTTGAGCGTCCGCGCCCATCGAGAGAAGAAGTATCATATGTTTTATGAAGAGGATTAGAAATGAATATAACAAACAGGATTTTGAATTTCAAAGGGGAGTATCGCGGGCTTGACGGTCAAACAGCGCAGGAGAATCTCGCCCTATACGGATATAACACCGAAGAAAAGCAGAGCAGTTTTCGTCTTCATGCAGAGCAACCGGAGAAAATCAAGTTCTTCGGTGTGTTCAGAAAACTGCGCTTATATATAATGCTTGCCGCAGTGTTCGTGTATTTCATAGCGGGGGGCGGTTCGCCGTTAAAAGGCGGACTTTTGCTGTTATTGGCGTTCGGGATTTGCGTACTTGAAATCGTGTTTGAAAACTTCACGGCAAAAAAGCTGTGGGAAATCACGAGTACTTCCGGGGTTGTGATGCGGGTGGTTCGTGACGGCGAAATCATATTGGTAAAACGCGAAGAAATCGTGCAGGATGACTTGATTATACTCCAAGGCGGCGAGATTGTTCCGGCGGATGCGCATATTCTCGAGGGCAACGATATTACCGCAGAGGAGAGCATTTTTACAGGTTCGTTTTCACCGGTGAAAAAGCAACCCGGCGCAGACAGCAATCGTGAGCTTAAGAAGAGTTGTGTGTACAAAGGCACGAAAATCCTGTCGGGGTTGTTGATTGCACGGGTATTCGCAATCGGTCTTGATGTTAAGATTTGCGGAGGGAACTCAAAACTTTCGGGCAACCGCCCGAAAAGCATACGACATACCGAGTTTGAATCGGTGGTGAATAACGCATCCACGTTGCTTACATACTTAGCGGCGGCACTTCTCGTAGGGGTGACTGTTGTAAGAATCATAGCGGCGGGAAAAGCCGAACCGCAGGACGGGATTACCGTTTTGCAGTACCTTTCGGGGATTGTGCTTCCGGCGGTCTCGTTCGCTTTATGTACGATTCCTGTTTCATTGGGATTAATAATACGGCTCTGTTACGTTGACGGTGCGGCGAAATTATCGGACAAGTACGGCGAACTCCGTCGATTACGCACGGTTGAACTGCTGAATTCTGTTACTGCGATTTGCATAGATAAAGATGCGATTGTAGAAGCCGAGCAAACACCCCTTACCGCAGAAGACGGTGCAAATCCGGTTATGTTGAGTCGGGTCTCGGTATTGTCATGTGATACCCGCAGAAAGTCCCCGACTAATTCGTACGAAAAGGCGATTCTTATCGGGGCGGCATTCAAACACGTCGATATAAAAGAGTTGCACTCAAACACCCTTTTGCGGAATTACCCGCCCGAAAACGGCGATTACAACAACATTCACGGAAATCTGTGGGATATAAACGGTACACGACTCCTTTGCGTGAAGGGCGCACCCGAAAAAATCCTGTCTTTTTGTAAGCACGGAACCGGCGAACTGTTTTCGATTCAACGGAAACATTCGGCATACTCTAAAGAGGGTCATTACGTGATGGCGGTGGCATTCGCCGCGCTTAATCGGGTTGACGAAGACGGGGAACTCGCCCCGCTCCCGAAAAGCCTTCTGGATGTGGAATACAACTATTTGGGATTGCTTGCCTTCACATCGGAAATAAACGCAGGGGTTGCGGCGGCGGTTCAAAGTTGCAGGAATTCGGGCATAAGGGTGGTAATGCTCACCCCCGACAACAAAGAAACCGCATTGTCGATTGCCCGAAAAGTAGGACTGGTAAACTCGGCGGTGATGACCGAGCGGAAAATCATCACCGGGGAAGAAGTCATCAAAGTACCCGGTCTGCTGGAATCTTCAGTCAGCGTTATATCGGGGGTCACTCCCGAACAAAAGACCCATATAATCGACACGCTGAAATCATCAGGCGAAATCACGGCGGTATTCGGCAAAGAAAGTTCCGACATTCCCGCACTTGAATCCGCCGATGTAGGAATCGCCTTATCGAGGAACACGACCGAGCGTAAGTGGGATTCCGGGCTTGAAAACTCCCTCGCCGAATCCACCACCGGCGGTGCGGCACAAATCAGTGACTTGATTTTAGATGCCGACTCCGGCAGCAGTGACGGTTTCGTGAAAATAACCGAAGCTATGAGGGAAGCACGGGGATTCCACCGGAACATCAAACGCTGTACCTCGGTCGCAATTTCGATTTTTATAACGATTTTCCTGTTTGGATTCGTCAGCCTGTTTGCGGTCGGAAGTTCAGGCGGCGATTATATTCTTGAAGCGGTGTTCGTCTCGACTTTGGCGGTGATTTCGACCGTTCATACAGCGTTCTTCTTCATGAACAATGACTCCGACCTGTCAAATACCGAAAACATACTCCGCCCATCTGATTTCATGGGGAAGAATCAGCTTAACAAGGGGTTCTTATACGGTTCGGTTTTTCAGGGAATGTCACTGTTTGCGGCGGTTTCGATTATGTTCGTACTGTTCCGCGGAGGAGAAGGTGTGACGGCTTCGGATATTCGCTCGATTTTCCTTGCCGTGTTTATTTCGGGAATAATCGCTATGTCGTGGGTGGTATTGTCTTACGATAAGCCGTTTTACCAAGCGTTTGCGCGGGATTTCAAAAAGCGAGAACCTAAACTCCCGGCTAATTTCTCAGCGGCGATTCTTATGACCGCCGGTTTATCACTATTCCTGTTACTTGCCGTCTATCTTCCGTTTTTGAATGCGGCGTTCGGGTTGAGCAGTATAAATCCGGTGATTTTCATAACCTCGGTGATTGTCGGCACAATCAGTCAACTTTGGTTCGATTTTATTAAAAGGAGATTCTATAAGTGAAAAATCTATTGGGAATAATAAACGGTGCGGCGTTCGGGCTTGCGAATGTAATCCCGGGGTTCAGCGGCGGAACTATGTTAGTCATTTTCGGATGCTATGACAAGGTCTGCGGCGCACTCGCACTCGATTTCAAGGCAATCAAGAAGAACCTCGTGTTCCTCTGCTTTTTTGCGGCAGGGGTGGTCGGCGGAGTGGTGGGGGCGGTCTTTGCCATTACCTCGCTGTTTGAAAACTTTCCCGTACAGACGAGTCTGTTCTTCATCGGGCTGATTTTAGGAGGACTTCCGCTTATTTTGAAACTGGCGACCGCTCCGAAATCAGAAGGAGAACCACGGGAGAAATTCAAACCGATGTGTATCGTTCCGTTTTTACTGGGACTCGGATTGGTGGTCGGGCTATTCATGGCAGACAAGTATGAGCTGTTCGGGGGAGAATCTACACCCGCTATGCCGTTAATCGCACTGTACGGAGCAATCGCCGCGATTGCAATGGTGATTCCGGGGGTTTCCGGCTCGTTTATGTTGGTGGCGTTCGGGGTTTATAATCTGTTTATGGATTCCATCAAAAACTTCTTAAGCCAACGCGATTTCGGTGAGTTAGCCGTAATCATTCCCGCAGGAATAGGGATTCTAATCGGGTTGATTTTAGGGGCACGATTGATTCTGTTTTTGATGAAACGCTTCAAACTAATCGTATACAGCGCGATTATAGGAATGGTGGTGGGTTCGGTAGTCCCGATGTTCCCGATTGGATTCGGCTTGAATCTTGCAACGCTAATCGGAATAATCTGCTTTGCGGCAGGCTCTTCGGCGGCGTTCATGCTGGGAAGAAAAGAAGCAACTTGATTTACGTCATTTTGTTTGTGCAATCTGCACTAATCTGATTTGGATTCTATGTGTGATTTTGTGCAAGATTCACAAATTTCAAAAAAAACGCAAAAAACGCTTGATTTTTTTTCGTGAAATAGATAAAATAAGTAACAGAGCTTTAGCACTCGACACGCTCGAGTGCTAAAAGAGGGCAAAAATATAATATAATTTAATTTAAAAAAGGAGGAGAACAAATGAAAATCAGACCGTTAGCAGACAGAGTTGTCATAAAGATGCTTGAGGCTGAAGAAACCACAAAAGGCGGGATTATTCTCGCGGGTTCGGCGAAGGAAAAACCGCAGGTTGCGGAAATCATGGCGGCGGGGCCGGGCGGGGTCGTAGACGGGAAAGAAATTACGATGGAAGTCAAGGTCGGCGATAAAGTTATGATTAGCAAATACGCCGGAACAGAAGTCAAACTTGACGGAGTCGAGTATACGATTTTGCGCCAGTCTGACATTTTGGCAATTGTAGAATAGAATTAATAAGGAGGAAATAATACACATGGCAAAACAGATTATCTATGGGGAAGATGCTCGTAAAGCATTACAATCGGGGATTGACCAGTTAGCGGATACCGTGAAAATCACGCTCGGCCCTAAAGGGAGAAACGTTGTCCTCGACAAGAAGTTCGGTGCGCCGCTGATTACTAACGACGGTGTGACAATCGCAAAGGAAATCGAACTTGAAGAACCTTTCGAAAACATGGGCGCGCAACTCGTGAAGGAAGTTGCAACTAAAACCAACGATATCGCAGGTGACGGAACGACTACCGCTACCCTTCTCGCACAGGCTATTGTGCGTGAAGGCATGAAAAACATCGCTGCAGGGGCGAATCCTATGGCGGTGAAACGCGGAATCGCTAAAGCGGTTGATGCTTCGGTTGAAAAGTTGGCGGGACAGTCTCAAAAAGTCAAAGGCAGCGAAGACATCGCAAGAATCGCTACCGTTTCTTCGGGAGATGAAACAATCGGTAAGCTGATTGCCGAAGCTATGGAGAAAGTCACTGCTGACGGTGTAATCACAATCGAGGAAAGCAAGACCGCCGAAACCTATTCGGATGTGGTTGAGGGTATGCAGTTTGACCGTGGTTATGTGTCACCTTATTTCTCCACCGACGGCGAAAAGATGGTTGCCGAACTCGACGATGCGAGTATTCTTATCACCGATAAGAAAATCGCGTCCATCCAGGATTTGCTTCCTCTGCTGGAACAAATCGTACAGTCGGGCAAAAAGCTTCTGATTATCGCAGAAGATATCGAGGGTGAAGCGTTGACCACGCTTATTCTCAACAAGTTGAGAGGGACTTTCAATTGTGTGGCGGTCAAAGCCCCGGGATTCGGTGACAGACGCAAGGAAATGCTTCAAGATATCGCGATTTTAACCGGCGGTACTGTAATCACCGATGAGTTAGGTCTTGATTTAAAAGACGCTACTCTTTCACAGCTCGGAACAGCAAAACAGGTGAAAGTCACTAAAGAAAACACCATCATCGTTGACGGTGCGGGTTCGAGTGATGCGATTAAGGACAGAATCGGGCAGATTCGCCTTGCTATAGATGAAACCACCAGTGAATTCGATAAAGAGAAGCTGCAAGAACGCCTTGCAAAACTTTCGGGCGGGGTTGCGGTAATCAAAGTCGGCGCGGCTACCGAAGTTGAAATGAAAGAGAAGAAACTCCGCATAGAAGACGCATTGGCGGCGACTAAAGCGGCAGTCGAAGAAGGAATCGTTGCGGGCGGCGGCGTTGCATTAGTCAACACATCAGATGCGGTAGAAGCCGTTATCGCTAAACTCGACGGTGACGAAAAGACCGGTGCATCAATCGTTCTGCGTTCGCTGGAAGAACCGGTTCGTCAAATCGCCGAAAACGCAGGTGCCGAAGGCTCGGTCATTATAGATGCTATCCGTCGTTCGGGTAAGGTCGGATACGGGTATGATGCTTCTTGCGACCAATACGGCGACATGATTTCCGCGGGAATCGTTGACCCGGCGAAAGTAACACGTTCGGCATTGCAGAACGCGGCGAGTGTTGCCGCAATGGTTCTGACCACCGAAAGTTTAGTCGCCGATAAACCGGAAGAGAATCCTGCACCTGCTATGCCGGGCGGCGGCATGGGTGGAATGGGCGGAATGTATTAGTAAAAAATCTGAGCGAATCTACCGGAAGCAGATAGCTTGATGTGGCAATTTCGGGCGAAAGGAGGGTTGTTTATGGGTATGACAGACCGCCAATACGAAGACCGTCAAAAAAGCCTCCTGCGTGATTTGCAGGATATTAGAGAGGAAATCGATACTAAAGCAATTTCCCTTGGTGTGAAGCTTAGTAGCGAGAAACTCGAAAGGGCTATAAAAGACGTTGAAGATTATCTGAACAGACCTTGAGATTAATAATGTAAGCAAACTCCCGAAAGCGTTATCGCTTTCGGGAGTTGTTTTTTAATGGCTCAATACAATCCTTCGCTGATTACATATACGTCAACGAATTGCGCACCCCAACGGAGGGCTTCATGATAGTTTTCGGAGGTTAATCCCATGAATACGTCAACAATCGGTGCGTTTTCCCCCATATAGATGAAGTAGCCGGTATCAGCTGCGATTGCCGCACCGTAAACCCGATTCCCATTCTGATTCACTATATATAAGAGAGAACCGTACGGAATTATTTCAGGATTGACCGCAACCGTTCCTATTTCAAGTTTTCTGCCGCTCGCGGTCCCGGAAGTCGGCGGGGCGGTGTAAGCAGTGGATTTGCCCGAATGTTTCTTGACGTAATCAACCGGGATTCCGTTTTCGAGTTTTATTTCAGGGAAATCACGCTTGGAATACGGCGTTTTCAGTGCAAGACCCTCGACTATGATTTTAGGTTCTGCCACCTTCGTCTGCTCGCGGGAGCGGACTTCGGAACTCACAACTTCTCCGTCAACGATTTTTTCACGATACGTAACGGTGATTTCGCCGTCGGTTCCTTCTATAACCTCTTTCTCGCCGATTGCAATCAAGTTTGAGTACTCGTTCAGCGTTTCACGCGGAACAGACTCTAAATCGACCCTGTCACGAAATGTCACCCGCTTCACGATTATTTCATCGCCGGGAACGACCTTCGAACCGGGCGAAATGTTGATTATATCATCGGGGGCAAGGGTGATTCCCGATTTTACCAGAATGTCGGCTACGGTTGTGCCTTCGGTTTCATTTATGCCGAGCGTTAAGGTCTGCGAATCAGCCGTTACGTTTACGGGGAATCCCCGAAAAACCTCAACCTTATTATTTTCATAGCTGATTATGTCGTATCTTCCCCAATCCACCTCATTCGCTGTGAGAATCATCTGTGCGGTTTCGCCTGTGACCGCGCTCCCCATGAAACTCTCACTGCCCAAAAGTGAATTTATCGTGATTTCAACGCCGAACCCGTTTATAACTTCAATAAAATCGTGTCCGTTTTTCTGACGCGTATGCTCCACCCTGTCGAATTCGCCTAAAACGTAACCGAACTCGTTCAAGATTTCATACGTCTCACTTTTCATCGTAAAGAACTTCTTGGTCGTACCGTTTTGGCTGATTGAAACGTCATTCCTGAAATGCAGTACCCCTGTCATAAACGTGACGGTGGATAAGCAGAGAAGAACAGTTACAAAGCATACCAACACGTGTTTCCGCCAGAATTTGTGATGGTGTTTGAGCGAAGACAATCGTTCACGGATTCTTCCTAATCCGGTTAATCTGAATTTAATCCTCAAAATAAACTCCTTTCATGAGTACAGTGGTAGTATACCCTTTAATTTCAATAATGTCAAATGAAATTAAAGGGGTCTTTTTGGTCAATTTCACCAAAAATGTGTGCGAAATCATTCGTCACCCTAACAGATTATTAGCGGAAACAGGTTTATTTATGGAAGACTATGTAACTTTATCGGGGGGCTTTTTTGTTCAATTTTACCGAAAAGCAGTCGTTTTGGTGTTTTGGTGAATTCTCACAAAAATCGGCGAAAAATCATAGCTTTTTTGTAAGAATTTCACAATTTGAAAGCCGTACTTGACTTTTCAACGGGGCTATGATATAATTTACGAACAGTTTCCGAAAGTTTTTCGGAAAATCGAGAGAAATCCCTGTAACACATTTCACCGGTTCGGAATATAATGCTAACATATTCCGAAAACTATGAAAGGCGGTGGAGTTATGTTTAATAGGAGAAGGGGGCGGAATCACTGCGTTCCTGCGAGGAGCAAGGCACCGATTGTCGCGGTCACTTTTGGGGGAGCGTTACTGTGTTTCAGTTTCGTTTCGGCGACTTTTCTTGTGGTAACTGTCGGCATCTCGCTTGTAGTTTTGGGAATCTGGCTGTTGAAAAACTGCTAGAACAAACTATTCAGTAGGAGGTACGTACTTATGAAAATCGTGGTGGTGAAGAGTCCGAAATTCTTGTCGGGGGTTCTCAGATTTTTTTTAGGGGCTAAAAATCCCCCTAAAAGGAAACGCAGAAATTACAGTAGTTTTCATTGACATTCGAAAAGCGAACTGTTGAATCGGCAAACAAGTTTGAAATACAGGAGAAAGTAATGAACAGACTTACAAACAAGCTTATAAAAGTACTTATGATTTGGGTGATTTCTTCGGTGATGTGTTCGGCGGCGGTGATGACCGTTTTCGCCGAACAGGTCGGCGAAGACCCGCCCGAAACTACAACCGAAGAAGTGGTGGTAACGACTCAAGAAGTCACTCCTCCCGAAACAACTTCCGCAACAGCAGCGACTACGGCGGCAACTACCGTTACTTCAGCAGCGGTGACTACCGTTGCGACCGCAACCGAGGCTGCTACAACAATTCCGTCGGAACAACAGCAACCCGAACCTACCGAGGGTGAAAATCCACAGCAACCGATAGTGACGAATCCGCGCCAACCGGAAGAACCCTTCGATGGGACTAACACAACCCCCGACCCTAACGCAGTACCGACTTATAATGAACCTGATGAGTCTACAAGCGGACCGGGCGGTACAGGGAATGTTTCGGGTTATGACAGTGATGACAACAACCCAACTTCGGAAGGCGGCGGCATGATTACCGGTCTGCTTATCGTTTTAGGTATTATGTTGGCGGGGGCTGCCGTAATAATCCCTATAATCGTAAGAAACGCACGGTTAGAACGGATTTACAGATACTAATTATTGCTCCTTAATAATTAACATAAACAAAGCGGAGTCGTACGACTCCGCTTTGTTTCGCCTGATTTTAAACAACGAAACTCTTATAAGATTTTCGTTGCGAAGCAATATCAGCTCTTTTTCTTGCGTGAAGTTGCCGCTATTGCTAATGAACTAAGCGCGAGTGCCCCGAAAGTCACTATTTCAAACGAACCGGTGGGGGGGTTATTGTTCGCACCGTGGACTACGTCTTGACCTGTGTGAGTGGTGTCTTCACTTGTCATTTCATGCGTCATTTCCGACGTTACCGCACCTGTTGCGGTGTTTTCGGGTACGTGACCGTTTGATTCGGCGTTATAATTGCCGTTGTGTTCGCCGCCGACACCTTCGATGACATTTCCTGCACCGTCGGCTACTCCGTCTACGATTTCGCCTGCGCCTTCAGCGACCCCTCCGACGATTTCGCCTGCACCGTCAAGAACGCCTTCAACCGCATTTCCCGCACCGTCGATTACATCTTCGGCGGCGTTCCCCGCGTTGTCTAACACGTTAGCGAAAGCGGGCGTTCCGAATATAGTCAAAGCCGCAAAGGCTCCTATTACCGAACAACTTATCGTTTTTCGTGATGGTTTAACTTTCATCTTCACTCTCTCCCTACTATCTTACAAAATTTACAAAATCCTGACAGAACTTCTGCCCTGTCACTTTTATTATTCCGCAACAAAAAGGGATTATGAATTGTAAAAATCTTGCTCAACTTTGAATCTTTACGTCTATAGAGTAGATGAATTCGGCTGTTTTAAGGACTTCACGCCAGTCGTCCTCCAATTTTAGCCAGTACTTTAAATCGTAGTGGCGCAACGAATCCTCCAGATTGAAAATATCTCCACCTAATTTTACTAACGGTTCCAGCGTTTCACGGAGACGCTCTTCAACTGCTTGTTCGGTTAGTTCTTTAAAAGTCTCATCGTGTAAATCGTCGTTCAAGATAGGGTTGTACACACAGTCGGCGACGGCGGTGAATTTTACCTTGAAAACCGGATTTTCACCATCGGTTATTTCCGGAATTATTTTCGTCTTTTTCTTGAAAATCTCCAATGTGGTGGGCTTATCTTCATAGGTGAAATCTATGCTTGACACCCGTGTCATGTTCAAAATCAGCGATAATCCGTGGGATTGTTCCGGGGTGAGCATTTCCACCAATTCGTCATCTATAATTAACGCTACCCCATCCGGAATGATTTTGTGTTTTGACGAATCACCGGAATCAGAGGATTTACTTGAATCAGAAGATTCACCGGATTCAGAAGAATCGCCGGATTCAGAGGAATCGCCACCCGGATTCTCGGTCTCTTCCGATTTCAAGACCGGAATAAAGCATGAACCGCTTTCGTTATATGCAGACATCAGTACCTGATAAATACAGAACCCCGGAAAGACACCGGTTGATTTCCCGTTTTCAAGTATAAGGAGCAGTTTGTTCTTGTCGGTGTATTCGTCTTTGAAGCTGAAGGAGAGCAATTCCTCGGCTTTTCCGCGATATCCCGCTATATACGGCGCGGGATGATTGTCGCAGTAGTCGAGATATTCTTCGATTACCTTGATTGCGCCGCTTTCGAGTACTGTTTCCCCCAGGAACAACACCTGCGTATGGGTGAAAAAGAAGTCTTTTCCGAGGCTTGATTTAGCATCCCTGACAGCTTCATACAGATTGTCGCCTTTACCTGTAATGGTCTTCAGGTCGTTTTCGGTCTGTGCCGCGTCGGAGGTTTTTCCCATTGAAAACTGTACCGAAACGGTGTAAACATCGTCCTCAATGTCAATGCCGACAAGTTGCACCATGATTCGCTGTTCGATTCTCACGTAGGGTTCATAGGCTCCGCAACCGCTCATACAAAGCGTTATGAGTGCTGTCATGATTAGGGTAAGTTTCTTCATTCGGTTTCTCGCTTTCTTTTGCTTCTGCCGATGAACCCTGTAATCGGGAGAATTATTGCCGTCGCCGCCATCGTGACCATGAAGAAGTACTTCCACCAATCGGCGATTAACAGGGGTTCGTCTTCGACTATAAAAAATGTTGCGGCGAAAACCACCAATCCAATCACGTAAACGGTTGTTTTTGCCGATTTGAATTTCGCGGGGGGGAGCAGGCACGCTATAATCGAACGCATACAAACGAAGATGAGTATGATTTTCAAGAGTCCGGCAATAATTGCGGCGGTGACGAGTACCCCGTCCATTCGCTCGATTACGTTAAATGTCGCAAAGGAAGCTATCGTGTACATCGGGTACAGGATTTGCGGCATAAATCGCCCCAGTACAGCGTTAAAGAGGAAGTTCAACCATAATCCCGATACCAGCACAATCGGGAGGTAGTACAACACGGCTTTGTAGGAGTTCGGTTTAGAGGTTTGTGAGGTTTTTGAGGTTTTCGGGCTTTTTGAGTTTACGAATCCGCTCAAAGCCGCAAAGAGAAAGAGTTCATCATTTCGCAGTGCCAATTTGAATCCCCCGCCTAACATACCATTATCCCATATAGGTGAGTATATCCGAAGCACATCGATTCGGTCGTACATCATAAACGAAATCGCGACTATTGCGATTATGAGGAAGAACAGTGAAATCGGGGCGACACGTGCGCTCGCCTGGATTCCTTTGCTCATTCCGTAGAAGACCGTGACCAGGGTCAACAACATAAAGAAGGAGAGTGACAGATACGGCATTACCGTTTTGGTTATGGCGAACTTCAACTGCATAAGGCTCAAGACTACGGCATAAACCAATCGCAGTAAGATAATCCCACCTAAAATCCAACGTATGACCTTCGAGGGCGTGCTTCCGTTACAGTAGGATAGTGTATTCCCGCTGTTTCTCGAGGTGAAAATCAGCAACGGGGTGTACAGTGCGAGTAAAAACACACCCGAAAGACTCAAGGTTATGAATTTAGACATGGAGTGTTCACTCAACTCCGGCAAGGCAGTAATCTGTGTGAAAATCGCACTGACCATCAGGAGGGCGGCAAGTTGAAAGTGACTGATTTTAGATACAGGTTCTATTTGATTATGGTTCAAACTTACTCACCCCCGTCATTTCATTTATATTGATATCATTTTTCGCCAGTATTCTCCAGTCACGTCTTACGAAGTAATCCCGCATCGCGCTTAATGTGAACGGAGTCAACGGGGCGGAATAAGGGATTCCGTAGGCGGACATGGAACATATTTTCAGCAGAACTACCACCCCTAATGCCGATATCCCGAACAGTCCGAAAAGTCCGCCGGCAAGGATAAAACCGAGACGTAAAATCGAGATGGA
>WRKZ01000037.1 GCA_009777835.1 Oscillospiraceae bacterium
GGTATTTGCCGTGAATGTTCCCGATTCCCGCTGCAAGCATGGTTACACCTAAATCAGCGATTTTCTTACATTCATCGGGGTCGGCACATTCACCCTTTCCGACTACGCCGTCTTCTTCGCCGCCGATTGAACCGACTTCCGCTTCAAGCGACAGGCCTTTTGCGTTACAGATTTTCACGAATTCTGCCGTGTTTGCGATGTTCTGTTCAATCGCCTCATGCGAACCATCGTACATTATTGACGAGAACCCCGCTTCGATACACGCGTTAGCCGCATCGTAGGAACCGTGGTCGAGATGAATCGCCACCGGAACGGTGATTTTTAAGTCTTCCAACATTCCGTTTACCATGCCGACTACCGTTTTGAATCCGCCCATGTACTTGCCTGCACCTTCGGTAACGCCGAGGATAATCGGGGAATTAAGCTCCTGCGCGGTGGTGAGTGCCGCTTTCGTCCATTCCAGATTGTTGATGTTGATTTGTGCTACCGCATACTGTCCCGATACTGCTTTTTTGAGCATTTCGGTTGCTGAAACAAGTTTCATTTTTTTATTTCTCCTTTAAAATTATTAGTGTGAAAAATTATTGAAAGTAAGGGTGTAATACCCCGCCCTCTTGGGGCGAGGGGTGCAGGGCTTGCCCTGCGGTGTTACCTTACATTTTCATGGACATGAAAATCTTTGAAATCTCGCTTAAATATTATTCGCGTTTGCGTCTTCAATCACTTCTTTGGAATAGAGGTTGAAGTCACCGTTTGAGTTTTTCTTGAAGGTATACAGATGGTAAAAGATTTCGTCAACCGGGAACTCGTTCGGGTTATTGCGAATGTAGTCGAAATCGTCTTCGTACCCCTCGAAAAACATGCTGTCATAGGCATCGTAAGAATATCCGCCGCTTACCGCAAAGTATTTGTCACCGAGTTTGTATCCCCCCAACATAGTCCGATATTGCATCGGGCCTCCGCCGAAAACGCCTGTGTAAAAAACGATTGTCCCCATTTCTTCGTCCCAGCCCACGTTTATGAGTGATTCAGAATAGTTGTTGTGGCGGTAATCGTAAATTTCGGTCGAGAAATCGGGGTTAAAACTTTTTTTCAAGACTGAATTTAAATCGTCGGGTTTCGAACCTCTTACAATCCCGAAATACATTTCGAATGGCAGTTGCGCTGCGAATTTATCCGTCTGGGAATCGTTATAATCGTAATACGGAACATTCATTTTATCCATTGCGAATATAACGATATCCATAAGCGGGATTTCGTCTACATGGGTGAATTCCGGTAACAGACCGACTATTGCCCAACCGGAATCTTTTTCGACGAACTCTTCCAGTGCATCCCACTCGGACTTTTTCAGCTCTTCACGTTCGGGGGCGGTTGTAACCGAGCTTGCAGTCGTTGCCGATGAAGTTGTATTAGCTGAGTTGTCGGTGGTTTCGGCGGTGGTTTCTTCGGAAGTCTCTGTCCCCCTCGCACGCCTGGAAGGCGGCTCGGAATTGCCGCCGGAATTATCTTTGCTATCACATCCGGTTAGCCCGATAAGTCCGGTTAACCCGATTATGATTGTCAGAATCGCCGATATTATCGGAACAATTGTATTTTTTTTCATTTCTTGTTACTCCTTACTTAAATTATTTTAAATTACCTTAATTCCAATCTCCGAACCTGTCGTTAGCCATCGGGCTGATGACGTTAGGTTCAGGCTCACTTTCGAGAGTGTTTTCTTGGTTTGATTGAAGCGAATCCCGCCCGATTGAACCCATTCCGTTTTCATCGGTCGGTGTGAGTTGTGCCGGCAACGGCGGAAGGGTTTTAGTCCCGACTGCTTCCATGCCTTGATTCGTTCGCTCGTCATACAGACTTCCGTAAACAGGAACGTTCGAAACACTTTCATAAATTCGACCGCTTTCTTCCGGTGTAACCTCCGTGAATCCCGTCACGTCGTTCTGTTTGACCTTGTTATAAGTTACCGCAATTGCCGGAACGCAAATCAACAGAAACTCGACAATCCAGATGAAAGCGTAGAAAACCCCGCTGATTTGGTCGTTATCGTAAATCCAGCGACCTTCTTCATTAATCGCGCCGATTACCTTGAACATATCGCCGGGATTGGTCATGAAGTAAGTAGCGGAGGGGACATCACCATCGGTTTCGTGCATGATTCGATAATAGATGAAGATACTCATTTCTTCGAAGGCTTCTTCAATCCGTGATACCGCCCCCGACGCACTGTAACCGAACAACTCGCTGTACCATTGCGCATAATAAGTCTGGGTACGGCTGAATTCGTTCCAGTTGGGTTCGATTGAATGCCAGAAGTCGCTGTTTTGTGCATATTCCAGTTCGGTAGTGTTTTGCATAGTATCGATTATCTCGCGAAGTTCGCGTTGGGGGAGGAGTTTGCCGTTCTCGTCACAGAAGTCACTCGTGGTAACGAGACAATAGAAATACGCTCCGTATTCTTCGCTGAAGAGCATTTTTTCAGCATCTTTCGAGAGGAACATCGCCCACTTGAAGTAGGAGAATCCTATACAGCCGATGACTACCATCGCCATCGCCGCTTTGAAGTTGGTGACTTTGAAGAATCCCACCATGAGACCCGAAATCGCACCTGCGAACAACCCGAATAACAACGCCGCAAAAATAGCGAAACGTACGTCCCATTCGGTAACGATGGGTTGAACGAACTGGTACAATTGGCTCAACAATGCACCGGTTACGATAGTCCCCACTAACAGTAGAATCAGCCCGCCTACGTTGGTTTTCTTTGCTTGATTTTGCATAATCTCCCCCTTATATTATCTAAATTTAAATCGCCCTAATTCTTTATAATCAAACCTAATCAAACTTCAATAACTTCTGTGCGTTACCGTACAGAATCTTTTCACGTTGTGTTTGGGTTAAGTCGATTTTGTCGAAAAGTTCCAATTCCTCCCGAATGTTCCACATGGGGTAATCTGTCCCGAACAGTACGCGTTCTTCTCCGAAAGCCCGGATGTATTCTTTAGCCTTCTCCGGGCTCATCGCATAGAATGAGCTGCAGGTATCGACCCACAGATTCTCGTGTTTCCCGCTAAGTTCGAGTATGCTGTTGTCCCAGTCACTCCACCCGCCGAGGTGGGCGGCAATCACCCTCTGTTTCGTAAAGTTCGAAATTAGCCGGGCTACGCGTTTAGGCGACGAAAAGTCGAACCGTGTATCCCCGGCATGAAGCAGAACAGGCAGTCGGTCATCGAGGACTTCGAAGAGACGATGTGCACGTTTTCCGTCCGCCGCAAAGCGTTGAATGTCCGGGTGAAGTTTCACCCCGCACAGTCGGTTTGAAATCGCGCGGTTAATTTCGCTGTCGAGTTCGAGTTCGGTCATATCCGGGTGAAGTGAGGCGAATCCCACGAAGAATCCGCCTGAATCCTTCACGCTTTGCAGGATAAAATCGTTGATACTTCCGATTTGGGGTACGTTTGTTGCAACCGAGCAAATCAACGCCCCGCAGACCCCTGCAGATTTATGCTTTTTGATTAAATCTGCGGCAGTTCCTGCATGGCGAATCGGCATATCGTAGAAGTCACCGATTCCCGCCGATGCACGTTCCGCAATTTTTTCGGGGTAGATGTGGGTGTGGCTGTCAAAGATTTTCATTGGTTCCATACAGGGTTCAATACGCTGTTCATTTTAGCGAGTTGTTTCAGAATCTCCAGAACGTCACCGATTACAGGTTCGGTTCGGGGCGGCGAACCATGACTCACCGGGACAATGATTGCAGCCCCCTTTGCGGCGGGGTTATTGTCGAGTGAACTGTTCATTTTCGCTAAATATTTGAGAATTTCCAGTGCATCGGAAATTGTGAGGAAACCGTTCCCGTCAACATCGCCGAGTTTCCGTGTGTTGTGGGAGGAAGTCGTGGTGGTTTCGCCGGTAGAATCCGCCGAAGTCACTGAAGTTACCGAAGTCACCGAAGTAACTGTAGAAGTTGTTGCAGACGAAGTCGCGCTCGCACTTGTTTCACTGCTTGACGTGTTTGAGTCGGAGCTTTGCGACGACGTTTCGCTCGAGGTTGTCGAAGTCGGTGAACTCTGCGAAGTCGTGGTCTCGGAAGTCACCGTTTGCGAAGAAGTCGTGCCGGAGGACGATGTTGTAGTCTCGGAAGGGTCGGAAGAGGTAGAGGAATTGAAAGAATCAGAGGTAGCGGAGGTAGTGGAAGCAGTAGAGAAATCAGAAGTGTCGGTGGTGTTGGTGGTGTCGAAGGTCGTGGTGGTTTCGGTAGAAGAAGTTGTGCTTGATGGGGTGGTAGTCGATATGGGGATGATGGGAGAACCCGAAACCGTGACGTTTACGGTAATGGTTGTGATTACAGGGCTTCCCGAAAGGGAGAAATACACATCCGATTTAGAAATGCCGGTTAGGTTTTCGGTGAGGGGACTCCACGATTCCCACAAGACCGCTTGCGAATCAAACTGTGAGATACTGCTCTGTACGGTGGTGTTGTTCAGCGTTACCGAAGTAATCGAGACGGTTACACCTTCCGGAACATTTCCCGATAGTGAGAGGGTGAGTCCGCTGTATAATCCCGCCGCACCGTCGCTGATTGTCACCGCATGAATTCCGTCGGTGGTGATTTTAGTTGAAGCGTTTAAGGCATCGAACCCGCGCCAACTGGCCGGCCCGTGTTCCCGCGCCGAAAGGGTTAATGTAATGTCGAGCGGCGGGAGCGGCGTGTGGAATGTACAGTGATTTGCTTCTGTGCAGGTGCGGGTCAGTCCGGTTGTAGGACAGACGCTACATTCGGTGCAGTTGGAAGTCTTCGGGGTGTGAGTCGCACACGGAGGAGTGTGGATTGGGCAGTGGTTCGCGTCGGTACAGGTGCGAGGTAGTCCCGCCGTGAAGCAGACACTGCAAACGGTGCAGTTCGCTGCAGATGGTGTATGACCGTCCGAACAAGGCGGAATGATGTTGCGCAGTCCGGGGATTTCCGATACCGGAACAGGCGTATGGGTGGGATTTCGTCTGAGATGCGCCGCCGCCGCGATTACGAGGTTAGCGTTGTAATCGCAGGCTACTTCGGTGTTCTCGTAGCTGTTGTACTCGTTCGTGAAACTGCCGCTCTCGGAGGCAGGGCCACCGACTAATCCGCCCACAAGCAGGTTTGCAGGATTCACGCTGTTACTCGGCGCAGAACCGCCATTCTGGGTTGCAGTATGTCCGGTAGCGGCACGATGGTGGACTTTCAGGTTTTGACCGTGAGAACCCGACAATGTCGGTGTCCCGCTTCCGATTGACGGATACCCTATTACAAAGGTATTGTTCGCACCGTTCGCACCGAGCAGAATCCGCATTTGTCCATCTGCCCATGC
Source organism: Oscillospiraceae bacterium (assembly GCA_009777835.1). GTDB lineage: Bacteria > Bacillota > Clostridia > Oscillospirales > Ruminococcaceae > Ruminiclostridium_E. Next base: position 5,349 of record WRKZ01000037.1, read on the forward strand.
ACCGTAGCGACTTTCGTTTGTTTTGTTATCATATAAGAGTCCCAGGGCTTGGAATCCGCAGTTATATCTTGCGCCACCCCATTGGTCGGGGCGGAAGTAAGTAGTCGGATTGTTTCGTCTGCTCTCGACACTGCCCATAAAACCGCTTCGGAGTTCGCTCCAGTTCCCTCTCATAGCGGCAACTTGCGGCCAGACTCCGTCCCAGCCCATAGGCCAGCTTGTGTGAGCTAAATTCCCATTGCGATAGGTTGTATTTCCGGTGGCTAAGACTAACCATTCCCCGGCTAAAGCCATTTTATCTTCCCATCTTGAAGAGCTGTAAAATCCTGAAGCCCCGGCAGTGGCTTGACCCTTGTGAGAACTCGACGCATTCGCCCAGTTGAAGAGTGCAAGTGCTACCCGCAGGTCTTCCGGATTGCCGAAGTTGACGTAATTCGCCGCCAGAACCGCCGCCGCCATCGCAACTTGGTCTGTTCCGGGATTTGCGGAGGTCAGATTCGTAAAATACGCTCTTCTGTTAGAGCCGCTCGGCGTAGGACTTGAAGACGAGTTCTGCTTTTCGGGCGGCCCCCAGAATCCGTGGTCGTTGCCGCCGCCGCCGTCCCCGACTTGATAGGCATACGCAATCGGAGTAGTACCTGCGGCATCCCAGACTACGCATTTCCTGTAATATTCGGCGAAATGGTCGAGAATCCGCTGCGCATGACCCAGCGAACCCACTTTCTCGAGTTCTGCTCTGTACTCGTGTACAGCCCAACCAACGGTAGTCCCGGCGTAGGCAATCGGCAGATTGAACTTCACGTGGTCGCCGGCATCGTGATAACCGCCCGACAGGTCGATGGTGGTAGGCCCTCCCGTTATTTGAAACTGCGACGGTATCGGAATTGTCGCGTCTTGGAGATGGCAGTTGTTCCGCCATGCGAACGCCGAACGTTCGCCGACTTTGTCACCGCACATATTCGCGTCGTAGAAGTACAGCGAATACTGCAGGAGCTGCGCATAGTTGGGTTCGGTGTTTGCCGAAGTCGTCAGCGTTACGTTGTCGGAAAGAATCGGCATTAGTGAGAACAGCATAACAAACGCCATGAATGTACTGACGATACGTTTTTTCGTAATCTTCATCATAAGAAATAGACCCCTTTCGTGATTTAATTTAATTCTTGTGTCAGGCAGTCTGCCCGCCGGTGACATCCCGGCAATAATTCCTGAAATACATACCGCCCTCCCCGAACCATTTTATCACATATATATTTTTTTTTCAAGGGTTTCTTTAAAAATATAGTCATTGACAACACAGATTCATTCCAATCTAATTCTAAATTTGAATAGGTGTATTGACAGTTGCCCTCTATTTTGATATAATCGTAGAAAACCCGAAAGGAAAAAACTCGGAATGGAAAATCTCAATCACTTAATTAATTTGAACGATTATCCCGTTAAAATCTGGGACAAAATAATCAAACTCGCTAAGTTGATTATGGAGGAACCCAACGTCTATAAAGGCGCGTGCACCGGAAAAATCATGGCAACGCTGTTTTATGAGGCAAGCACACGGACTCAAATGAGTTTTCAAAGCGCGATGCTTCGTTTGGGTGGCGGAATTATCGGGTTCGATAACCCGGCAATCTCCAGCGTTTCCAAAGGTGAAAGCCTGGGGGATACAGCCAAGACAATCAGTGGTTATTCCGATGTTATAGTTATGCGGCATAACCGTGAAGGTGCGGTAAAAGCTGCCGCCGCCAAGTCCGACTGTCCGATTATCAATGCGGGAGACGGCGGACACCTTCATCCGACACAGACCCTTACCGATTTATTGACGCTCACCATCGAGAAAAAGCGGTTGAAGAATCTTAATATCGGCATTTGCGGTGATTTGAAATACGGACGAACTGTACATTCATTAGTACGGGCTATTTCCGAGTACGAGGGGAACAAATTCACTTTTATTTCCACCCCGGAACTGTGTATGCCGGAATACATCAAGCGGGGATTGGATTATGTCGAGGTTTCGTCCATTGAATCGGCAATCGGTGAGTTGGATGTTCTGTACATGACGAGGGTTCAGCGGGAACGCTTTCAAGATGAACAGGAATATGAGCGACAAAAGAGCGTGTTTACGCTTGATTCGGCGAAACTGAAATCGGCAAAATCGGATTTGAGTATAATGCACCCGCTCCCCCGATTAGATGAGATTTCGATTGAGGTTGATTCCGACCCGCGTGCAGTTTATTTCAAGCAGGCGAATTACGGTATGTATGTGCGGATGGCATTGATTCTCACTATATTAAACAAGAAAATCAAGATGGAACCGCTTTTCGTCGGGGAGACCGACGAAGCAAAGCGCCAAAAAAAGTGTAAAAATGAGAACTGTATAGTCAATCACGAGAAATCGCTTGAAAATCGTTTCGTTAAAACCGAAACGGGATTAGTTTGTGAGTATTGCGAAGTGGGGTTGGACACATGAAGAATACAAGAAATTCCCCTGAAATACAAATCCGGGTATTAGCGGGACTGTTTGTAGCGTTAGGGGTGATTATTCCGCAGTTTACGGGGCATTTAGCGGGAGAAGGTGGGGGGCGGGTCTTCCTGCCGATGCACATTCCGGTTATTTTGTCGGGGTTTATTTGCGGCCCGTTTTACGGCGGAATCGTGGGGATTTTGTCCCCGGTTATGTCGTGCATCGTCACCGGCGGGGCGATGCCGTCGGTCTATCCCATGCTCCCGATTATGTGTGTTGAACTCTTCACGTATGGATTCGTCGGGGGATTGTGGGTACGCAGGTTCAAGCAGAATGTGCATACCGGTCTTATTCTTGCGATGTTGTCAGGGAGAATCATGTACGGGGCGGCTTACTGGACGCTCCTGCTCCATCACACAGACGGCCCGTTCAAGGCATTGAGCGTGTGGAACGCAATCACGACCGGGTTGCCGGGCATTGCGATTCAACTTGTAATCATTCCGCAGATTATGCTCGCGCTTAAAAGCGCGCATTACCTTGATTTTATCGATTCCCGCGGAAAAACCGAAACCTGTTCGTCGGCTAAAAAGGCAAAGTCGCTCATAAGCTCGGGTGAGGCGACCTGCGTTGCAATCAAGGGCGGGAAAATAATTTTTCAAGATTCCGGTAAGGGGATTTCGCCGTTAATTTCGTTGTATGAGGGAAATCCCGACATTTATGAAGGGGCATACTTCTTGGACAAAGTAATCGGGAAAGCCGCCGCTATGATTTTGACTTTAGGCGGCGTGAAAAAGGTTTACGGTGAGCGTATGAGTAAGTCGGCGGTTGATTATCTCAACGCAAGGGGGATTGAAACCGATTTCGGCGAAAAGGTGGGAATAATCCTGAATATCGCTGGGACGGGAATCTGTCCTATGGAGAATGCGGTACTCAACATTGATTCCCCGGAAGAGGGGTACGCTAAACTCAAGGAAACCCTCGATGCTTTAAGGAGTGGAGCAGTCGGAATAAAAAGCCAAACTGCAATTATATGATTGAATAGTTGAAAAATCACGAAAATCCCCCTGCGAAAAACATTCTTCATGTTTTTTCGCAGGGGCATTTTAGGCAAATCGCAAATCTCATGACAAATTTTCGATAATCGGGATAATTTCGTCAAGCGTATTGACTTTCTTGTAGACCAGCTTTTCGATTTCCGGTGGGATTTCAAGGAAGTCCTTGATGTAAACGCACTTCACCCCGGCGGCAACCGCCGAGCGAATACCGTTTACACTGTCTTCGACTGCTATGCAGTCTTCTGTCGAGACCCCTGCCAGTTCCGCCGCTTTGATATACGAGTCGGGTGCGGGTTTACCGTTCGCGACATCGTCACCGCCGATAACTCCGATAAAATGTTCGAGGATTTTTGAACCCGCCAGGTCTTCAACCGCTGCTGCATGACTGGTTGAAGTAGCAATCACGCTTTTTATGTCGTGTTCTTTAAGAAAGTCATTCAGTTCACGGAAGCCCGGTTTCACGGGGATTCCGTTGAGTTTTTTGTAATTGTGCGCCCATGCCGCCGCCATAGGGAAGGTTAAATCAAACAAGTCGGGATTATTATACGTTTCATTAATGAATCTTTTAGTCGAATAAATCGGCTGACCTACGCAACGGTTGAACAACTCTTCCGAAAACTCATGATTCGTGCGTTCAAACGCCGACCGCCAGGCTTTCTTATACATAGGCTCGGTGTCGAGTACCGTTCCGTCCATATCGAACAGCACTGCTTTTATTGACATTACATTCCCTCCTTTGATTTAAGTGAATCGGACGAAACAAGCACCATCGAACCGAATGCGGGCAGAGTAATCGGGGAGGAAAGGTTGACTTCGCTTCCGCTGATTGCATCGGTCAGGGTTTTATTCATGGAGAGATTGAACGTGAAGGGATTTCCGTCGGCGTTCAGCAGAACAACCGCTTGTTCGCCATTATGTTCGCGTATGAACGAAAATTGCCGATTCGTCAAGTGAAGTTGTTTATAACTCCCCGAATGAAGTGCGGACGAGCCTGAGTGAGCCCGCGTAAGTTTTGAGATTAAGGTGGGCAGTTCGCCGGAGGAATCGTAATCTTCGGCTTTGTATTCCGGTCTCAGCGTGTCATCGCCGGCGTGTTTATCTCCGGTTTGACCGTATTCGCTCCCACAGTACACAATCGGAGCCCCGGGCATCGTGAATAACAGTGTGTACAGGGGCGTGAGGTGTTTCGGTTCTTTCAATTGAGTGGCGATTCGCGTGACATCGTGATTGTCAACGAAACACGCAAGTTTCTTCCCGGTGTACAGACACCAGTGCTCGGCACCGAATTGACGGTTAAGTGAATGTGCGATTTCGAACATATTCAGCTCATTAAAGCTTGAATACAGTCCTTTATAACATTCATAGTTAGTGACCGAATCCAACATTTCCGGGTTTAGCCACTTGTTGTAGTCGCCGTGAAGGGTTTCGCCCAGCAACCAGAAATCGTTCTTCAATCCCTTGCAGTGATTGCGCAGTTCTTTCAAGAAATTCGCTTCCAGGCTGTAAGCCACGTCCAGACGGAGTCCGTCTATATCGAATTCCTTTACCCAACCGCTGATTGCCTGCATAAGAAAATCTTTGACTTCGGGATTGTACAGGTTCAGCTTGACCAGGTCGTAATGACCTTCCCAGCCTTCATAATAGAATCCGTCGTTGTAATTTGAGTTGCCGTCACGTATAAAAAACCAATCTTTATACCGTGAGTTAAACTTATTTTGCTGTACATCCTTGAATTTTGCAAAGTCACGTCCTACATGATTGAAGACCCCGTCAAGTATGATTTTCAGTCCGTTTTTGCGGAGTTCATCGCAGACTTGTTTGAAATCCTCGTTCGTTCCCAGTCGTGAGTCCACTGTTGAGTAGTCGATTGTGTCGTAGCCATGCGCCGTGGACTCAAACAGGGGGTTGAACATTACGGCATTGAATCCCAGTCGTTTTATTTCGGGAATGTGCTTTATTACGCGTAAAATCCTGCCTTCGCCGACTGCGGGGGGCGGGTTGAACGAGTTTCTCCTTTCCACACCACAGTATCCGATTGGGTAAATCTGATATATAACCGCATTTTCGAACCAATTCATTATGTATTCGACCTCATTCTTTCTTTAAAGTATATAAGATAATATCTGTTTGATATTATATCATCTCGGCAGATTTTTGTCAAGGCTTTTCGTAATCACTTGACAAATGGGTTTTGGGGTGGTATAATCTATATTATATTAAAAATATATAAGAAAAACCAACAATAAGGGAGTTATAAGTTTGAATAAGAGTTCACGGGGTCGGCGGCTTTGCCGTCGAGCAGGTGAGCTTGACAGGCTTGAATTCATGCCACTTTGTGGCAGAAAGGCATGGTTATAATCATGTATAACAATCTGCAAGATTCAATCGGGTTTGTCGAGCAGTTCGACGAACAGGTCGGGGTTGCAATGAAAGCCGAGTTGGCACGTCAACGCCGCAATCTCGAGCTTATTGCAAGCGAAAACATCGTGAGTCCTGCCGTGATGGCGGCAATGGGAAGTGTTCTGACTAATAAGTACGCAGAAGGGTATCCGGGCAAACGCTATTACGGTGGGTGTGAATGTGTGGACGTAGTTGAGCAATTGGCGATTGACCGGGCGAAATCGCTTTTCGGGGCGGCGTTCGCTAATGTGCAGACTCATTCGGGTTCTCAGGCGAATACGGCGGCTTATTTCGCCCTGCTTGAACATGGGGACACCGTTCTCGGAATGAACCTTAACCATGGCGGACACTTGACACATGGTTCGCCGGTGAATATATCGGGGAAGTACTTTAACTTCGTGGCTTACGGTGTGGAAGACGATTCGCAGGTTCTTAATTATGATAAGATTGAATCCCTTGCCAAACAGCACAACGCAAAGGCAATCGTTGCCGGAGCTACGGCATATCCGCGTGAGATTGACTTCGCTAAACTGAGCGAAATCGCTAAGTCTACGGGGGCGTACCTTATAGTCGATATGGCGCATATAGCGGGACTGGTTGCGGCGGGTGAGCATATGTCGCCGATGCCGTACGCTCATGTAGTGACTTCGACTACGCATAAGACTCTTCGGGGGCCGCGCGGCGGACTCATCTTGACTAACGATGAGGAAATCGCACTGAAAATCAATAAAGCGGTATTCCCCGGGACGCAGGGCGGGCCGTTAATGCACGTTATCGCGGCGAAAGCCGTTTGCTTCGCCGAAGCAATGAAGCCGGATTTCAAGCAGTATGCCGTTCAAGTCAAGAAAAATGCGAAGGCGTTAGCGGCGGCATTGCTCGAACGCGGGTTCAATCTTGTTTCGGGCGGAACCGACAATCATTTGATGTTGGTGGATTTACAATCATTCAACATCACCGGAAAAGTCTTCGAAAAGCAGCTTGATGAAGTCTACATCACCGCTAACAAGAATACTGTCCCGAATGACCCGCAGTCGCCTTTCGTGACAAGCGGACTGCGCTTGGGGACTCCCGCTGTTACCACCCGCGGATTGGTTGAAGCGGATATGGCGGTAATCGCCGAGGCTATTTTCTTGACAGCGAAGGATTTCGACGGGAATAAAGAGAAAGCACGTTCACTGGTGACGGAATTATGCGGTAAATATCCGCTGTACGAGTAATGTCAACAAGACTTGCAATAGTTCCGGTAAATCCGGAAAGTAAGGAGTAAATAAGAAAATGTCGTCCAAAGCAAGTGAAATGATTCTTAACAAGAAAGCGCAAATCGCCCCGCTTTCGTTAATCGCCCTCGACGGTGCAAAGAATATGGGGGTGAAAATCGACCACCATTTAGTTGATTGGTCTAAAAGCAACGGCAGCGCGCCGGATACTTTTCTTGTCAAAAGCGAGTGTCCGCGGTTCTCTTCGGGGGATGCAAAGGGAATTATCAAGAAGACGATTCGCGGTGATGACCTGTTTATTATAGTAGACGTGGGAAATTACAGTTGCACCTATAATATGTTCGGAAACGATAACAAGATGTCGCCCGACGACCATTATCAAGATTTGAAGCGTATTATTCAGGCGGCAGGGGGAAAAGCAAGACGAATCAGCGTTATAATGCCGATTCTTTACGGAGGTAGACAACATCGCCGTAATTATCGCGAGTCGCTCGACTGTGCCGTTGCACTCAAAGAACTCGAAAACATGGGGGTCGAGAACATAATCACCTTTGATGCGCATGATGCACGGGTCTGTAACGCCGTTCCGCTTATGGGGTTCGATAACGTTATTCCGTCTTATCAAGTGCTGAAGGCGTTGTTCTCAAGCGTTTCCGGGTTGAATGTAAGCAAGGAGACTTTCATGGTGGTAAGCCCCGACGAGGGTGCTATTCATCGTAATATGTATTATGCGTCGGTCTTGGGGGTAGAACTCGGGATGTTTTATAAACGTCGGGATTATTCGGTTGTGGTAAACGGTCGTAATCCGATTGTGGCGCATGAGTATCTGGGGAATTCGGTCAAAGGGAAAGACGTTTTTATCTCCGACGACATTATTTCATCGGGTGAGTCTATGTTGGAGGTTGCCCATGAACTCAAAAAGAGGGAGGCGGGCAGGATTTTCGTCTACGCTACCTATCCGATTTTTACCAACGGACTATCCACTTTTGATAAAGCATATTCCGAAGGGGTGATTGATTACGTTTTCGGGACGAACCTGACCTATCGGACACCGTCGTTGCTTTCCCGCAAGTGGTTTTATGAAGTAGACGTGTCTAAGTACATTGCTTATCTAATTGCGGCATTGAATCACGGTGTTTCCACCGGTTTGGTGATTGATCCACACCTTAAAGTGAAATCGTTGCTTGAAGAGTATAACGTAAAAAGTCCTGTTACGTGTTGATTTCATTTCGTTGTATAAATCCCCCGATTTGTATAAAATCGGGGGATTTATACTGTTTGTCATTTTACGAGTTTTACAGCTATTACCGATATATCGTCTTCTCTGAATCCTTGTTCGGTTTGGGGAGTTTCGGGGGATTTCGCCGCGGGGGAGTATCGTGCGGCATCGGCTATGATTCGTGCGGTTTCGTTTAAATCGGTGATTTCTTTGTTTGAGAGTTGATGTTCCAGCCATTTTTCGTTTAGTTCGGCACCGTCGCTTGCCATGATTACCATGTCGGAGTGTCCGATGGTGAAACTTCGGCTTTCATAGACGGCTTTATAGCCGATTCCCACAGGTAATCCGCAACCGGCGGCTTTGACCAGGCGTTTATTGCAACGAATGTAACTCGCCGCGGCACCTGCTTTGTACAATTCGGCTTTTCCGCTGTAGAGGTCGATTCGGCAGATGTCGAGGGTGGCGAAACTTTCGTCCGACGACTTCACCAGGAGGGAATTATTGATTATTTCCAGGGAAGATGGCAGACCGATTCCCGCTCTTAACAGTTTGATTAACATTCCGCAGGCAAAGGCGGAGTCTATTCTTGCGCGGCTTCCGCTTCCCATTCCGTCTGAGAGAATGATGTAGGCGTAGCCTTTTCCGTCTACGAAGCTGTCGTAATAGTCACCGCAAGAACGCTCATTCGATTTAGAGAGCTGGTACGCACCGTATTCCACCCCATAGAGTGCCCTTTCGTACATGGTGAATCGCATTTCTTCGTTTGGCGGTTTGCCGTCTTGGATTGAGGTGACTTCCGGCAGGTCGAATTGTTTTTGAAGGGCTTCCCCGATTAAGTCACCCAGCCTTGATGCGTCACAGGTGAGTTTGCCTTTTCCGTAACCTTCGATAGAAGCGCGCCCTTCGTTAATTATAACCGCGACGCGGGGGTGACGGATTCCGTTTTCGGTGAGGATTCTTTCCACCCGTATCGACATCGAACGGTCATGGTGAGAGTATTCGAGAAATTCTTCCGACAGACCGAGCATCAGGTTTTCGGTTGCGGACAGTTGAGCGGTTAGTACGGTTCGCATTTCGGTGATTTTGCGGTTCGCCGAGTTAATGCTGACATATTCCCGATAACGTTCCCCTAACGTATATAGGAGCTGTTGCTTTCGTTCGCACCTTTCGTTGATTTTTGCGGGGAGATTTTTTTCGGTGAGGGCTTCGCCTTTTCTCAATGCCGCCGCTATTTTGTTCAGTGATGAAACGGTATCGCTGTATTCTTCCCCCCAACAGAGTATGTTGTGCTTACATTTTCGGCAAATCATGTCCCCGGCGGCGTTGTATACCCATGAAAAGTCACGAGTGTTGCGTTTGTCGAGGATTTCTCCGGCTTTTTCTACCGCTGATTTTACGTCGTTCAGTGCGCCGCTCGCCAATCTCAGGCGTTCGGCGAAAATTTCCGACAGACTGCTTCCTACGGTGTTTCGATTGGAATTAATCCCCGTGCAGTTGCCTGTATTGCCGATTCTTTCGATTCTTTCAAAGAAGAGAGAGTCAAAAGGGACTACTATATATAATATAGAGCCTGCCGCCCCCCCCAACATCACCGAAAGAGTGAACGTGTTTATTCCGATGGCGGATATGCCGATTCCCATTGCGAAAATGAATCCTGCCGACTGTGTCACCTTCCCGAATCGTGTGAATAACGTAGCTACCGCCGAAGCAACGGTGAAAACCACCATCCCCGATGCTAAATCGGGGTTTGCCAGTACGATTCCCGCCGCGGTTATGATTCCGCCGATGCTCCCGCCGATGTTTCGGTACTTGTTGGCGAGGGATAATGAAACAATGCTCCCCATCAATACACCGGTGTTGATTCTGAAGTCGTTGACGTGGGAGAGGTTTGATAAGGCGGCAATCGCGAATATCGCAACGAACGACGGGGAGAGGATTGACGAGTATTTCATGCAGGCGGTCATGAATCCGCCGGCGAGGAATTTATATGTGTTCATCAGGCAATAGGTGAGAAATCCCGCTGTAATTGCCATGACCAGGGCAGATATTATTTCGGTGGGGCGGGTTGCCGCCAGCATTTCAACGATTGCCACGCTTGTCCCGGTTAGCAGTGCGGAAGAAATGTTCAGCAGTTTTGATGAGGAGTTTCCGAGGAAAAAGCGGAATACACCAATCACCATCATAACGGTCAGGGCGGGGACGGCTTCGAACACCTGCCCCCTTAAGAGGAATGCCGACAGACTCCCCAAAAAAGCGAAGATACAGTCACCGCCGGCAAGACTCCCTATAAAAATCGGGGCGAGCGGGGTTATTCCGCCGAATAATTCCGATGCGATGATTGCCGCCGCCGTCGCGAAAATCATGGGATACCTGAAATATCCCCCGGTCTTTTCAAAGAAATTATGTATGTTTCGTTCCATGATTGTGACTTCCTTTCCGGTTTTGGTTTTTGTTACATTATATAGTGGGGGAATCGTGAATTTTGTCAAAATATAGTTTTATTCTGAATTTCGTTTGAAATCGGGCAAAAATAATCGTATTTTGGATTTTGGGTGTGGCTTTCTTGGCTTTTTTGAAAAAACTTGTGAGAAATCCATTATATTTCGTGAAATTTTACGAGGCAGTACACGTAAAATCGGCTTGAACAGTGGGTTCGTGATGAAATTAAAAAAATAAAAATTTTTTTCAAAAAACGCTTGACAAGTCGTAAATGATGTGCTATAATGTACAAGTTGTCTCGAAACGCAAGGGAGTTGTTGATTTCGAAGCGGCGATTTATTAAAGACATTTTATTCTGACATAAGCACCTTATAAAGCACCTTGAAAATTGAACAATACACCAAACGAGAGCGGTTGGTATGAAATCACATAGTGTCTCATAGTGATTGCTTGAGTTTGGAACAACTATTTACCTTTAGCGAATCTATTAGATTAGATTCGCACAATTCCAGTACGAGAAATTGTACTAAATAATTCTGGAGAATTAGCGGATTTATGGTGAACGAGAGTAGAGTTGAGTCGGGCATTGTCCGATGTCAAACTGCTTGAAGTGAAGAAAATTAAGTCGGCAGTTCGCAAAGAGCAATTGCAAATACGGTTCGAAACAGCTGTATTTGTTTGAAAGAACTTTTACTAAAGAGTTTGATCCTGGCTCAGGACGAACGCTGGCGGCGCGCCTAACACATGCAAGTCGAACGGACGAGCGCGGTACACGGAATCCCCGGAAGGACGATTGGAATCGTTTGTTATGGGGATTGCGTGTACTGCGTAAGTTAGTGGCGGACGGGTGAGTAACACGTGAGTAATCTGCCTTTAGGAGGGGGACAACAGTCGGAAACGACTGCTAATACCGCATGAAGTATGCGCCGGGCATCCGGTAGCATACCAAAGATTTATCGCCTAGAGATGAGCTCGCGTCTGATTAGATAGTTGGTGAGGTAACGGCTCACCAAGTCTGCGATCAGTAGCCGGACTGAGAGGTTGAACGGCCACATTGGGACTGAGACACGGCCCAGACTCCTACGGGAGGCAGCAGTGGGGGATATTGCACAATGGAGGAAACTCTGATGCAGCGACGCCGCGTGAGGGAAGAAGGTTTTCGGATTGTAAACCTCTGTCAGGGGGGAAGATAATGACGGTACCCCTTGAGGAAGCCACGGCTAACTACGTGCCAGCAGCCGCGGTAATACGTAGGTGGCAAGCGTTGTCCGGAATTACTGGGT
>WRKZ01000038.1 GCA_009777835.1 Oscillospiraceae bacterium
TCACCGTGAATCACCCGATTCCCTTTTCCGTCATAACCGTCATATGCCGATTTAAACATCTGCTTTTGACCTAATTCCGACGTATACTCTTTAGACAGCCGCGGAACAGGGATTCCTTTTTTCTGCAAAGCGGACTTCTGTACGAACTTGTTTTGAATCGTCTTCAAACTCCTTACCGACGGATAGACTTCAACCCCTTTTTTCTCCAACTCTTCCAGAGCGTTTGCGTTGATACTCTCCCATTCGTAAGTAATAACGTCTACTTTTTCGCTTAACGTGAAGTATCCCGCCACTTCCTCGACGAGGCTGAGCGGGGAAACGATTAACTCATCGCAGATACTTGAAGCAGGACAGTCTGCCGACGGGTCGAGTACGACTACATACAGTCCCAATCTCTTCGCCTCAAGAATAAGCATTTTGCCGAGTTGCCCGCCACCGACTATTCCTATCTTTTTCAAATTCAAATTTTTGCCTCCAAATATTCTTCATATCCCAGGTTTTCCAACTCCTCGACTTTGCCGAGAACCATTTTATTCAAATCATTTTTGTAAGAGCGAAGCTTGTCCCGTATTTCGGGAATCGACACCGATAAAATCGATGCGGCGAGAATCCCCGCGTTTTTCGCCCCATTAATCGCCACCGTCGCAACCGGAATCCCCGGCGGCATTTGCACAATCGAATATAGCGAATCCACCCCGCCTAATGCCTTGGTTTTAACCGGAACACCGATTACCGGCAATGTCGTAATCGAAGCAACCATTCCCGGGAGATGAGCCGCACCGCCCGCCCCCGCAATGATTACCGAAACCCCTCTGTCAATCGCCGATTCAGCGAACTCATAGAGACGTTTTGGGGTTCTGTGCGCAGAAACAATGGTGATTTCATACGGAATATCTAATTCGCCGAGGAAGTCCGCCGCCTCCCGCATAACCGGCAAATCGGAATCGCTCCCCATAATTATCGAAACTTTCATAACCGTCCTTCTTCCCTCAAAATTTTAACACTAAATAATATTAAACTATATTTTACCGAAAAAGTCAATGACAAATCGCAAGATTTATGATATACTGTTAATCCGAAACTAATTTGCAACGAAAATCCCGAGCGGGGTTCATGCCAAAGGCGGGCTTTGCTCGCCCTGCGGAGAAAACTCCTACGGAGTTTTCTGAGTTAAGAGAGTATAAAAATTTTGAAAAGCAAATTTTAATAAGAGCTCACGGGGTCGGCGGCTTCGCCGTTGAGCAGGTGAGCTTGACAGGATTATTCGTAGAGGCTTTGTGCCTCGGAAAGGTATGATAAAAAAATGAAAAGTATCAACGAACTATTCGGGAGTCTTGTGTTTAACGATTCCGTCATGAAAGCAAAACTCCCGCCCGACATTTACAATGCCCTGAAAAAAACCATGACCGAAGGCACTCACCTTGAACTGGAGGTCGCGCATGAAGTTGCCGAAGCCATGAAGAACTGGGCACTCGAAAAAGGGGCAACCCATTTCACCCACTGGTTTCAGCCCATGACGGGAATCACCGCCGAAAAGCACGACAGTTTCATCGCCCCCGACCCGTCGGACAGCGGTAAAGCGATTATGAAGTTTTCGGGCAGGGCATTGGTCAAAGGCGAACCCGACGCTTCGAGTTTCCCGTCGGGAGGACTCCGTGCGACTTTCGAGGCGAGAGGCTACACCGTATGGGACACGACTTCCTATGCCTTCATCAAAAATTCCACCTTGTGTATTCCCACAGCATTTTGCTCTTACGGGGGGGAAGCCCTCGACAAAAAAACACCGCTCCTTCGCTCGATGGAAGCGTTAAGCGTTCAAGCGTTGCGAATATTGCGACTGTTCGGCGATAAGACTACTAAAAGGGTAATTCCGCAGGTCGGCGCGGAACAGGAGTACTTTCTCATAGATGCCGAACTCCACCGAAAACGCCCCGATTTAATCTACACAGGGCGAACCCTCTTCGGTTCACGCCCGCCGAAAGGCGAAGAGCTGCATGACCATTATTTCGGGAGTTTGACCCCGCGGGTAGCCGCCTTCATGGAAGAATTAGACCGCGAACTATGGAAACTCGGCGTATTCGCAAAGACAAAACACAGCGAAGTCGCACCGTCACAGCACGAACTCGCCACCATTTATTCAAGTGCGAATACCGCTACCGACTATAACCAAATCACGATGGAAATGATGAAATTGATTGCTAATCGACACGGATTAGCCTGTCTGCTTCACGAAAAACCCTTCGCAGGGGTAAGCGGAAGCGGGAAACACAATAACTGGTCAATCTCGACCGATTCGGGGCGAAACCTGCTCGAACCCGGAAAAACTCCCGAAGAGCACGCACAGTTTCTACTGTTTTTGACTGCGGTAATCAAAGCCGTAGACGGTTATCATGACCTTCTTCGCGCATCGGCGGCTTCCCCCGGGAATGACCATCGGCTCGGCGCAGACGAAGCCCCCCCCGCAATCGTATCGGTCTATCTGGGAGAAGAACTCACCGCTGTCCTCGACTCCCTCGAAGAAAAAGAATCCCACGGAGATGTTGTCTACCGTGAAAAAAGCAAAACCTACATGGAAATCGGCGTTACCGCACTGCCCCACTTCCGAAAAGATTCGTCCGACCGCAACCGAACCTCCCCCTTTGCCTTCACCGGGAACAAGTTTGAATTTCGTATGCTGGGTTCGGCTTTCTCGGTGGCGGATTCCAACACCGTCATAAACACAGCGGTAGCGGAATCACTGCGGACTTTCGCCGATTATCTTTCGGAAGAAACTCATCAAGACGAACAAAATACGCCTTCTTTCAACGAACGTCTCACGAAACTACTCAAATCCACCTACGAAAATCACAAACGGATTATCTTCAACGGCAACAATTACTCGGACGAATGGTATGAAGAAGCGGCTAAACGTAAACTCCCCGATACTAAATCCACGGTTGACGCACTCACCGCGTTCATAAAACCGGAAAGCGCGGAGTTGTTCAATCTTCATCGTGTCTTCACCGAAAATGAGTTGCAGTCACGCTATGAAATCTTGAGCGAGAACTACTGCAAAGTCATAAATATTGAAGCGTTGACTATGCTGGATTTAACGAAAAGCGAGATTATTCCCTCGGTAATCCGATACCAAAACGAACTGCTGAAACTCCTTTTACGAAAACAACAGCTTGACTGTGATTTGAACACCTCCCTCGAAAGGCGGCTGTCAACGCAAATCAGCGAACTGTCGGCAGAACTCTCACTGAAACTCACCGCACTTGAAGAGGCGGTCAAAGAATCAAAATCGAAACCCCATGAAGCTGTGTTTTATCGGGACAGAGTGCTCCCGGCTATGTCTGAGCTGCGAACCATCCTCGACGGGTTAGAATCGCTGACAGCAAGGGAATTCCGCACACTGCCGTCATATGGGGAAATGCTGTTCAGCGTAGTATAAGCAGTATAAAAGGTTTTTTAAGGAAACCTAAAAGACAGGATTTTCAAAAATAGCTTGACTTTCGACTTTTTTTGGTATATAATAAAGCGGTATGTAAATCTAATGTAAGGCAAAAAACCGCCCCCCAAGGGTGGGGTATTACTCCAATAACGTCAAATAACGTAAGAAAGAGGTAATCTCTGTCGATATGCTTAACAAACTAAACAAGCCTGTATTTCGTGATTTAATTATAATCTTAGCTATATTCTGGATTCTGGAAGTGTTCTTTTTTAACGCACGCAGTTTCGTGACGTTCGGCTTAAATGCGGATGATATTGTAAGCGTTCGGAAAATGCCGTCAGCGAACATTACGCTGAACGGCGTGGAAAAAAATCCCGACGGGTATGTTGCTTCCGATTACGGTTCGATTAAAATCACATTCCCCGAAAACTCCGAACAAAAGCTCGCCGGAATTTTCCTTGATATCGACTTCTCGAACGGAATGAAATCACATGATTTCACCATAAAATATTCCGACGAAGAACACTCTAATCGGGTTACACGGGCATTTCGCGTAATCGAAAATGCCGAGGGTTCGCAGTATATAACCCTGCAAGCCCACGGAAATATCACCGAGATTGAAATCCGCTTCTCAGACAAGGCGTGGGGGCTGGTGATTAAGGATATAGTCTTGAACAAAGCCGTCCCGTTCCGATTCATGGTGGAAAGATGGATGCTGTTCTCGTTGGCGACGTTAGCCGTTGTCAGTTTAATCCGCAGCGGACTACTCAAAAAACGTATAGACAAGGACTGCGGCAGACAAACCCTGCTGTTTAAACTCACCACCCTTGGATTCATCACCTATCTGCTTTTGTTGACACTGTTTTCGACCCCCTTTGACCCGGAATTATCCCTCATGCAGAACCTTTCCAACGACGGAGAAGACCAGTTCAACGCACTCATCGTAGATGCGCTGATTGACGGTCAATTCCATCTTAATATTGAACCGTCCGACACGCTTCAATCCCTGAAGAATCCCTACGACGGAGACGAACGTAACTCTGCGGGGGTCTACTTTGAAGGTTGGGATTTAGCCTATTATAACGGACAATTCTACAGCTATTTCGGGATTGTCCAGGTATTAGTGTTGAGCCTGCCGTTCAAACTCCTTACCGGTGCGTATTTCCCGACTAAATTGGCGGTGTTCATATTCGCGAGCGGGGCTGCAATTTACTTGATGTTCATCTGGCAGCACCTGGCTTTCCGATTCATGAAGAAAATGTCGGTGGGAATGTTTACGTTAGGGCAAATCGCACTCCCCATGTGCGCGATGGTTCATTTCGTTACGGCACGCCCCCGCTTCTATGAAGTCGCGGGGACTTCGGCGTTGTTCTTCACGGCGGCAGGATTATACTTGATTCTGCGCTATTCGGAGGGACGAAAACTCTCCCTGCTCTTCTTCGGATGTCTGTTCATGGCATTAGCTGTCGGATGCCGTCCGAATTTCGTCTTTGCGTCATTTTTAGTGCCGATTATACTTTGGGACAAAATCAAGGAGCTGTGGGGACACAAGAAAGACTTCACTTTCGCCCTCATGTCGGCATTAGTTCCGTATATAGCAGTCGCGGCGGGATTAATGTGGTACAACTATGTACGATTCGATTCGGTGCTTGAATTCGGCAACAAATATATGCTGACCGTCACGAATGTCGGTGCGGCGGGATTGTTAAGTCCCATAAACCGCCTGATTCTCGTAGGGGCGTTCCTGTTCAGTTTCATTGTCCCCGCTTTAAACTGGACTACGGCGTTCCCGTTCATCTCACTTGAGGGGACTTATATCTCGGACAGCTATTCGGGCTATGTTTATAAAGAAAACGTTCTGGGCATTCTAATCCTGCCGATTATCTGGGCTTTAGCGGGGATTGTCCGTGTGTTCAAATACAATTTCAATTACAGTGAGACCAAGTCGGTCGTAGTTATATCCGAAAAACGCAGTAGGTTCAAACGAAGACGAAGGAAAACAGGAAGAAAAGTCGGAGCGATTCAAACCTTCACCTTCACCGATTCCCGCAGAAAATTAATAGCGCGGTTTATTCTCGCACTGCCGATTATCGGGTTGGTTCAAATGGTAGTGATGTCGTTCATCGGATTAGCCACCCGTTATCAGTTAGACTTCTTGTGGCTGTTCTCCCTTGCGGGATTGCTGTGCGGGTATTTCCTGGTCGAAATGCTCAACAAGACCATCTTCGCGAAGACCGCACGCAGGATATACAACGGCGGAATGTTCGCGTGCATCGTGATTATGGGACTTTTGGTAATAAGCAGCAGCGACGGTGCATGGCTGATTAACCATAATCCGTGGTTATACTACAATTTCAAAGAATTTATAGGAGTTATTCCGTTATGATGGAAGACAAAAAAATTAACGTTCAAGAAAAGCCGGAAAAATCAAAAGACGGATTTTTTTCGAAAATTCGCCGGGTCTACGATTCTTTCTCATCGTATGAACTGTTTTTGTTGGGAGCGGTGGTTTTCCTGTTCATCTGGCTGATTCAATACAATATAGTTACTGCCTATACCGCAATGGACTCCGACGTGGTGGTGGATAACATCCTCATCCCTAAAATCGTCAGCGAACGCGGGCTTTTCTTCAACGACTTCATCTTCGGACATGAATCCATGTTTTCTCGTCCGTTCATAGTCACGCTGGTTATGAAACTTTTTATATCAGACTGGATTATGGCGGCGAAAGTCGGGATTTTGTTCACAACCTTGGCTATACTGGTACTTTGGTATATTCTCTGCCGAAGAATTAACTTCAGCCGTTCTGCCGCTTTTATCTCAATGATTTTCCTGTTGGGAGCTAACGTGAGTATCTTCAACAACTTCCGCGGGGCGAATTTCTATCCGACTTTCGTCATGCTCCCGCTTTTGACCTGTATCCTGCTAATCGACATGAAAAAGAACTCCTATGCCTTGAAAGGCAAGAAAAACATTATACGGGCGATTTCGTTAGTCTTACTCAGCTTTATCGGCGGCATTTTCGGGATACGAATGATGGCGGTGCTGTATATTCCGTTGCTTGCGGTGGAATTCTTCAACGCAATCGGCGAAGCGCGAAATGACCCCGAACGTGAAAGCAAAGTCCTGAAACCGTTTCTGCGGCTGAGGGGGTTAATCACGGCTGCCGTCCTGTTCCTGGTGAACGGCGCGGGAATGGCACTGCTGAGTCTGTATAATCGCTATGCGGGGGCGTACGTCCCTGCAGCCACGAACATACAATCGGTTGAACGCATTTTCGACGAGATTCTCCCGGCGGCGGGTCGTTCGTTACTGCAATCGTTGGTGGTTCATGCCGGCGGAATGGGCAGCAAAGACCCGGCTTTCGTCAAGACTATGGGAGAGACTTTCTTACGGCTGTTTGTAATCGGATTGGTTGTGTTTGTAGTCTTCAGCATAATCAAAAACAGAAAAGCCAAGCTGAAGGAAGAAGGGGTAATCTTCGCATCGGAATACTTCGCGGCGGCATTCGCACTGGTTTTCTGCATTACGGTGGTGATTGGGCAGGCATCGCCCAAATATTACTACTTTAACTGGTATTTACTCGCTTTCGGGGTTGCGTGCCTAACTTCACGAAACGTAATCAGCACGGTACTTCTGCGAAGAGGGGTTGCCCTGTTAATCGCAGTGTTATGCGTATTTTCGATTTACAATCACGATTTGAAAGCGTTGGAAGACGGACGAGAACGTAATAAAGAGACCTTGACACATTACAAGGCGGCGCAATACCTCAACAGAAACGGCTATGAGTGTATTTACGGCGGATTCTGGAATGTCGCGCTGACCGCTTCGTATGCAAACATGGAAATCGATGCGGGGTATCTTAATGCGGACAGCTTCCGGGCGGAGTTTTGGGCAGCGGATAAAAGGGTCTACTTTGATAACAATAAAGGTAAGTATGCACTGGTTTTGACCGAGTCGGAATGGTCTACCATGACGACGGTTACACCGAAATACAAGCGCGATTTCCTGGCGAGTGAAGCTGTATTCGTCACAAGAATCGACAACCTTGTTATATACGAAGTCGGGATTAATCCGTTACCCGCTTTCCGTGTACCGAACTTCAAGGGCGAATCGGCGGTGTATGACTTTTCCATGAACTATGCCGCCAAAAACGATGCGGCTTACGTATCGTTTAAAGAGAACTACGTGGATTCAAACCAAATGAACGGTATGATGGTCTGGGGACCGCATATCACACTACTGAAAGGTGAGTACGAACTCACACTTAAATACGCCGAACTCGGCGATAACACAGGCGGTGCGGCAAAGTTTTCGGTAACGTCGAATTTCGGCGGCAAAACGCTGGTATCCCAACCGATGTCATCGTCCGGCACGCTGAAAGTCACTATGACAGTGGAAGAAACGGCAGAAAACGTGGAATTCAAGGTCGATGTAAACCATGACAGACCGATTCGGCTTTACACCCTGGAAGTCACGAAAATGTAAGGTAACACCGCAGGGCAATCCCTGCACCCCTCGCCATGCGGGCGAGAGAGCCGCCCCAAGGAGCGGGGTATTACACCCTTACTTTCAATAAAATAAAGTAAAGTAAAAAAACAAAGGAACAAATCTTAATGGAGAACAGCAACAAAACCGCACTCATTATCGGTGCGGGGCCTGCCGGACTCGGTGCGGCATATGAGCTTTTGAAGAGAAGTACCCCGGACAAACCGTGGGACATTACCATACTTGAAGCGTCGGACAAAATCGGCGGAAACTCCCGCACGGTCGAGTTTGAGGGGAATTACGTCGATATAGGGCCCCACCACTTCTTCACCAACTCGGAATATATCAAATCGATTTGGAATGAGTTTCTGCCCGAACAAGGCGCGCCCGCGTGCGACGACAAACTTTTCGAGAGGGAGGTTGAGTTGAATCCAGGCGGACCCGACCCCGATACCGACAAGCAGGTCATGCTCAAACGCAAACGCGTGTCGAGAATCCTGTACGAAGGTAAGTTTTTCGATTACCCGTTGTCATTCAAAAAAGACACCATCTTGAAACTCGGACTGAAAAAGACGCTTTACTTCGGGTTCAGCGTTTTAAAGTCACGGATTTTCCGCCGCAAAGAAGTCACGATGGAAGACTATCTCATAAATAAGTTCGGCAGGGGGCTGTATAACGAATTCTTTAAGGCGTACACCTACAAAGCCTGGGGGGACGAACCTTGTAATATTTCGAGTGAGTGCGGCACTCAACGGATTCAGGGGATTTCTCTCCGCAAAGCCCTGAAACAACTGTTCAAGTCGATTCTCGGAATCAAACCCGCCGAAAACGATGAAGTCAAAGGTTCGATTAACGAAGTCAAGGTTTTACGTTACCCGAAACACGGCGCGGGCCAAATGTGGGAGCTTCTTGCAGAACAACTCCGCTCAAAAGGGGTGAAGTTTGCGTTCGGTAATGCCGTGACCCATATCAAAATCGAAAATAAGAGCGTTACAGGTCTCACGGTTGAAACCGGGGAAGGCATGAAAGAACTCACCGCCGACTATGTTATTTCAACCATTCCGTTGAGCAAACTCTTCGGGAGTTTTACGCATGACGGCGAAAAACCCTCCCCCGCACGAGATGCGGCGTTAGCACTCAAGTACCGCAACTTCGTCATGATTGGGATTTTCGCATCCCGACTTAGCCTTCAAAACGATACGGGAATCAAGACCATTGACGGTTCCCTGCCCGACTGTTGGTCGTACATCTACAACAACGTCGCTATGATGTCACGGTTCGGGATTTACAACAACTTCTCGCCGTATGTAGTCAGCGACTGGCAGCGTGAGGTCTTTCTCGGTATGGAATACTTCTGCAACGAAAACGACGATATATGGAAAGGCAAACCGGAAGAATCCATCGAGTTTGCCGTGAAAGAGGCGGTAAAACTCGGTCTGTTGGAACGTGAGAACATCGTCCGCACTATCAAAGTGCAGGAGGGGTTTGCCTACCCCGTCTACAGCGGAAGTTATGCCAACTTCGGCGATATTCGCGATTATATCGACACGCTCGACAATCTGTACAGTATCGGCAGGAAGGGTCAACACCGATATTTAGACATGGACCAGTCGTTCCTCACCGCTGTCGAATGTGTCAAGCACATTCACGGCGAAATCTCTGATAAGCGAACAATCTGGGAAGTGACGGAGGAAGTCCAATGAATCCCAAAAAAGCACTCTTCATACAGTTCGTTAAATACGGAATCACCGCAGGAATAGCCACTCTGTTTGACTGGGCTTCCTACTACATCTTTTACGAAAAGATGGGAATCAATGAGCTTGTGTCGGTAGTCTTGAGCTTTGTTGTATGGTTCGTTGTGAATTATATCTTGAGCGTGCTGTTCGTTTTCAAGAAAAGCAAGCACAAAAAAGGCAAAGAAGTCGCGCTCGTACTAATCACCAGTATTACCGCATTAGGTGTGAACATACTGTGCGTCTGGCTATTCGCGATGATGTTCGGTGCGATTCCGCTGATTGCAGAAAACAGCCTGGTAATCGAACACAATCTCATCCCCCTCTTCGCGAAAATCGTTTCCTCGGGAATATGTATGGTCTACAACTTCATCCTACGAAAAGTCTTTATTTTTGCGGATTAAAGCAAAACAAGAGCTCACAGGTCGGCGGCTTCGCCGTCGAGCAAGTGAGCAATCAAAAACAAAAACCGGAGCGGACTCAAACGAGTCCGCTCCATGCTTTATCTTTATCGGAAATAAGGAGTTCCATGCCGATATCCGGCCACTCAATGCCGATTTTCGGGTCATTCCAGAGTAACCCGCCCTCATCGTCCGCGCGGTAGAAGTCAGTACATTTGTAAACGAACTCGGATTCATCCGAAAGGACTAAAAACCCATGGGCAAAGTTTTCGGGAATGTAGAACTGCTTCTTGTTCTCAGCAGAAAGCTCCACCCCAAACCATTTTCCGTAAGTCGGGCTGTCTTTGCGGAGGTCAACCGCCACATCGAAAACCGCCCCCCGCACCACCCGCACGAGTTTGCCCTGCGGAAACTGCTTCTGGTAATGCAGACCGCGCAAAACCCCCTTCGTACTCATGGATTGATTGTCCTGCACGAAAGTCAGGTCAAGCCCCGCCTCTTTCATCTCGTTTTGATTGTAAGTCTCGCAGAACCACCCGCGAGAATCGCCGAAAACCTTCGGCTCGATTACATATAATCCCTTAATGGGACATTCGGTAACTGTGATTTTCACTCTGTGCCTCCTATCTAAATTTTCGTTTTCAACGACTAATTACAATTTCCGAAGATAACGCTTCACTGCATCTCGCCAATCGGGAAGCGGTACGAATCCGTTCGCCGCCAGACCACTCTTATCGAGGCGGCTGTTAGCGGGACGTTTCGCTTTCGTGGGAAACTCCGAACCGGGCACTGCATTAAGCGTGATTCCCATACCCGCCTGCTTAAAGACCTCTTCCGCAAAGTCAAACCAACTGATGAAACCGTCTTCCCCCTCGGAATTGGTCGCATGATAAACACCGTACTTCTCGCTGAGAACCATGTCAACCAGTAATCGCGCTAAATCGGGAGTGTAGGTAGGGGTCCCGATTTGGTCGTTAACCACCGAAAGCGTATCACGGCTTTTGCCTAACTTCAGCATAGTCTTGACGAAGTTATTGCTGTTCCCGTCCCCGCCGAACACCCACGAAATCCTCACGATAAACAGCTTATCGGAAAGTTCCGCCGCCGCAATCTCACCTTCATATTTAGTCTGCCCATAGAAGTTGAGCGGTTCACAGGAATCTCCTGTCTTCCACGGAACATCTCCCAACCCGTTGAAGACATAATCGGTCGAGACGTACAGCAGTTTACTCCCGATTTTATCGCAGACCTTCGCAATATTCTCCGTCCCTCTAACGTTAACGGCACGGACTTTGTCGGCATTTTCGGCATCTTCCGCGGCATCCACCGCAGTCCATGCCGCACAATGGATTACCGCATCGGGATTGTGAGAAGTCAATACCGTTTCGACCGCCGTCGCATCGGTGATGTCGAGTTCATCTACATCAACCCCGATGACCTCCAACCCGCGAGACTCGGCTTCACCGACAACGTCAACCCCAAGCTGACCCTTCGCACCGGTCACAAGAATTTTCAAACCTATTCCCCCTTAAAGTTTCTGTACTCTCCGCTCAGAATATCTTCCCACCAATTACGATTATCCAGATACCACTGAATAGTGGACTTAATCCCGTCTCTGAACTTCGTTGCGGGGAGCCAACCCAAATCGGCATGAATCTTCGTCGGGTCGATTGCGTAACGCAAATCATGACCTTTACGGTCTTCCACATACGTGATAAGACTTTCGGGCTTGTCCAATGCAGCGCAAATCAGCTTCACTATTTCGATGTTCGTCATCTCATTATGCCCGCCGATATTGTAGACTTCCCCCACCTTCGCCTTACGCATAATCAAATCGATTGCCTTGCAATGGTCTTCGACGTAAAGCCAATCACGAATATTTTCGCCTTTACCATAAACCGGGAGCGGTAAATCAGCGAGGGCTTTGGTAATCGTCAACGGAATCAACTTTTCAGGGAAGTGATACGGCCCGTAGTTGTTCGAACATCTCGAAATTGTCACCGGCAATTTGAACGTCCTGTGATAAGCCTGAACCAACAAGTCGGCGGCGGCTTTCGATGCCGAATACGGACTCGACGTGTGAATCGGTGTTGTCTCGGTGAACATCAAATCGGGGCGGTCTAAAGGTAAATCACCGTAGACTTCGTCGGTGGATACCTGGTGGAATCGCGCGGTCCCGAACTCACGGCAGGCATCCATAAGAACCTGCGTTCCGAGTATATTGGTGGTTAGGAAAACCTCCGGATTTTCAATCGAGCGGTCAACGTGGCTTTCCGCCGCGAAATTGACAACTATATCCGGCTTTTCTTCGGCGAACAGGTCGAAAATCGCCTTTCTGTCGCAAATATCAACCTTCACGAACCGAAAATTCGGATTTTTCATTGCCGGGACGAGTGTTTTTAAATTCCCCGCATAAGTCAGCTTATCAATGCAGACTATACGGTCGTTCGGGTAGGATTCCAACTGATTGTACACAAAGTTCGAACCAATGAATCCCGCACCCCCTGTTACAAAAATTACCATAAAAAGACCATACCTTTCTGACACAAACGTGTCGCTAAAACCGGTTCCAATCTCTATTTTACTTTAACAAAGACAGAATATACTGTCCGTATTCGGTCATCTTGAGCGATTCGCCGACCACGGCTAACTGTGCATCATCGATGAATCCTCTTCGCCATGCGATTTCTTCGATACACGAAACGTAGAATCCCTGCCGTGACTGTACCGTTTCAACAAATTCCGAAGCCTTGAGCAAGCCTTTGGTCGTTCCGGTGTCGAGCCATGCCATACCTCTTCCCATAACGACAACGTTGAGCTGACCCCGCCGCAGATATTCGTTATTGACGGCTGTGATTTCCAATTCGCCCCTTTCCGAAGGTTTGACGTTTTTTGCGATTTCCACGACATTATTGTCATAGAAATACAATCCCGGAACAGCATAGTTAGATTTAGGATTAGCCGGTTTTTCTTCGATGGAAATGACCTTTCCGCCACTCCCCGACAGTTGATGATTCCGCCCCTTAACACTCACTGATGAGTCTACTCCGCTTCCGGGTTCCCCTGCGAATTCCACGACACCGAAATCACTCGGATTCTTAACCGGATAACCGAACACCGTCGCGCCGACTTTGTTTTCGACAGCTTTTCGCAAAATCGACGAAAATGACTGCCCATAAAACACATTGTCCCCCAAAACGAGACATACAGGTGACGAACCGATGAATTCTTCTCCGATAATAAATGCTTCTGCCAGACCGCGCGGAGCTGCCTGTTCGGCATATTCGAACCGCACCCCGATTTGACTGCCGTCTCCCAACAGTTCTTTATACATAGGCAAATCCCGCGGAGTTGAGATTATAAGAATCTCACGAATCCCCGCAAGTAACGGCATAGAAACGGGATAGTAAATCATGGGTTTATCGTAAATGGGGAGGAGTTGCTTGGAAATGACCTTCGTCATAGGGAAAAGCCGCGTACCGGCACCGCCGGCGAGTATAATTGCCTTCATTTTCTACATCTCCTTATTTTTCATATTTTTTCAAACTTTTTCATATTCCGACTATCTTAACACATTTTCTCAAGATTGTCAAGTGCTACATCTCACTCATTTCGCTCAAATAGAGTATCATTACCAAATCCCGCATACGTGCGTAGCTGAGGATTCCGTCTTCCTGCCCCTGCGCCTTGAGGTAGGTGTCATTCACGCTTGACGAAACGTCGCTGATAGCCTCAACCACGGGATTCACGTTGACAATCACGTCAACGACCTCCCCGTCATCATCATAAACTTCGGTCACGTTATAATAGCGTTCCCACCAGAATTCGTTTTGCGCATACCAATCCAGACTGATAAACGCAGGAATCAAATAACCACTGTGAAAATACTCGTAATTACCGTCTTCATCGCAAAACCATTCGCTGTCGGTTTTTTCGCGGAAATAATCAAACTTCGTCATAAACGACGGAGGAAGCTGCTCAAATTCCTCATAAGTAATATCCAACGAAAACTCGTTCAGCACATACACATAAGCCGAATACACCAACTCCGGCTCACCGCTTTCCTTCGCAGCGAGGAACGAGATGAAATTCGCCTCCTCCTCCCGCATGAATCCCGAAACGTGCGCCAACTCATGGAGGGTGGTCAACGCCCGCTCGTTACCCGGGGCGATTCGATTGTAATTCGCTTCCATCGTCCACGGCGAAAAAAATCCCAGAAGAAACGCATCCGACATCAACCCGGAATTCAAAATCGGTTTAGGTCTCGGGAATCTCACCTTCATCCTCGGATAGGTTTCAGCTAAGTTCCGCATAGCCGCAGGGGCGAGTTTGCTTAAATCCCCCGTCAAAACGAAAACACCGTTTTCGTCCCTGTTAATAACACCGTCCTGCGATTCTAAATCCGGGAAATCTGTATAGAACTCGTCCAACAAAGTCAGAAAGACCAGCCATTCATCGAGATTCGTCACCTCACGTAACTCGACATGGCTGCCGTTTGAATTATGTAAATCATGTAAAAAAGTATGCCGATTATAATTAATTCCGCACATCAGAATAAAAGTCAGAAACACCGTCGAAATCCCGCACCCGAAATACACACCGAATCGTGCGAGAAAGGATTTTCGCTCCCCTTTGCTCTTAACAATTTTAATTATAAACAAGACTATTCCCGCTATTCCCGCGGGAATCAGCAGAATAATCATGATTTCCGCCATCGAAAAAGAAAAGCCGCCGAAAAATCCCCCGATTAGCCTAACCAAAATCGGATAGATGTTTACGGCGTACCATTCGGAAAAGCCAACAGAGAATCGCGAGATGAGCGTTAGCAGAACCCCCAATCCCGCAGTGACCCCCAAATAAATCAATGCTTTTTTCATCAGATTATACCCTTAACGAACTCTCAAACAACTCTTAAACAACTTAGCGCAATCGCACATTCGAGACGTTTTTTCATCATCAAACACTCCACACCGGCGGAGTCGGTCTTGCGCGCATCGCCGAAACACTCATACGAAGAAGCGTTGCACCCCCCCGAACAGTAGAACCGCGCCCAACAGTCGGCACAGTCCGACTTTGAATAGATGTGCGTTTTCGTGAAGTATTGCTTGATTTCCTTGTCGAGATTCTTGTGAGAAACATTCCCCATAACCCACTTTGAATCCCCGACAAATCTATGGCAGGGATACAGCTCCCCTGTAGGAGCAACCGCAAGGTATTCATTCCCGCAACCGCAACCGCGCAACCGTCGAATCACACATGCGCCGCCACTCAAATCCACGTTAAAGTGAAAGAAATTCACGTCAACCCCTCCCGACTTCATCAGCCGGAAGAGACGTTCGTATTCATCATAAATCTGCGGAATATGCGCCTGCGTAATTGCATAATCCCCCCCCGACCCGGGTGTGCTTGTCACCGGTTCAAGCGAAACGTTTCGAAACCCCAACCGCGCCAACTCGGCGACATCCTCTGCGAAGTCAAGATTATACGCCGTGAAAGTCCCCCTAACATAGCAATCGGTGAAGCCGGGTTTATCGCGTGTTTGAATAAGCCGACGGAATTTATCGGCGACCAAATCGAAGCTGCCCGTCCCCGATTTTGTCGGGCGGACTCTATCATTGACTGACCTTCGCCCATCAAGCGAAAGGACACAATTACTCATCTCGCGATTTATGTAGGCGATTTTCTCATCGTCGAGCAACAGCCCGTTGGTTGTGATGGTAAACCGAAAATGTTTCCCCCACTTTTCCTCGTTAGCGCGGGCATAATCGACCGCCGCCGTGACTGTTTCCCATGCCATCAGCGGTTCCCCGCCGAAGAAGTCGGCTTCCAACTCGCGCCGTTCACCCGAACGCTCCACAATCATATCAATTGCGGCACACGCCGTTTCAGGGGACATAGTCAAGCGTTCGCTGACGTTTTCATGCGCGAAACAGTACTCACAATCAAGGTTACAATCGTGCGAAACGTGCAGGCAGAGTGCCTTCAACGGTGCATCCACCGAAGTCTCGGCGAAATCACGGCAATCATCCCCACTGAACAGCAATCCCGATTTATATAGGTCATACAACTCGGCATAACAGCCACCTTCAATCCCCGAATACCGCTCGAAAATCGAGGGTTTTACCTTGTCGAGGAGTTCAAACGCCTGTCTGTCGGCAATGTGAACCGCCCCCGAACCCGGGTCAACCACGAAATAATCGCCGTCCAGCTCAAACTTGTGGATTTTCATGCGTTTTCTTGATTTGCTTCACACGGTTGATTCGCCACCGTGCAGGAAGTCTTGCAAGCAGACTGGCAGGAAGCACGGCATTTCCCGCATCCGCCTTTTTCCGCTGTTTGTTTGAGGGTTTTCCCCGTGACTGTCTTGATATGATTTTTAGTGTTCATGTGTTTTCTCCTTGGATTTTTAATAAATTCTTATTTTTTTCTTAATTTTTATTTTACCACATAATCAGGAACTTGTCAAGGAACAAATCGAAAAAATCCCCCGCCTTGCCTTCAACAAAGAGACAAAGCGAGGGAATTCTTATTGAGTCAAATTACGCGTCACGCAGGTCGCACCCAGGTCGGAGTATCAATCTCGTTAGTCATCTTGGCTAACTTCTTGAGGATTTCAAGAACATCGGCAATGCCGGGTTCATCCTTATCGAAACTGGCTTTCGTGATGAGTGTG
>WRKZ01000039.1 GCA_009777835.1 Oscillospiraceae bacterium
TTACAAGGATAAGACCCCACCCGCATAGTCCCACCACTATTTTGTCTGCCCGCCTGTCCCGGCATAAGATGGATTACCGGGTAGGCAGTGTTTTCATCAAATTCGAAAGAATTCGCATTTGCAAGATTGCATACGTTACGCGCAAACTCTATTACCGCTATCTGCATACCAAGGCAAATCCCCAAAAACGGAATATCATTCTCACGCGCAAACCGACACGCCTTGATTTTTCCCTCAATTCCCCTGTCACCAAATCCGCCGGGGATAATCATTCCGTCAATACCCTGCAAAGTTTCATCTGTAACTGTCTCACTGTCAACCCAACGAATATCAATCTTCGTCCCCGCCTCAAACCCTGCATGATTCAAACTTTCAATAAGCGAGAGATACGCATCATGCAGTCCTACATATTTTCCAACGATTGCTATAGTTACACTTTTCGTGCGCGCACCGATTTTACGGCTCATTGACTGCCACTCACCCAAATTCGGTAAAGGAACATCAATCCCTAATTCACGGCAGACAACCTTGTCCAGACCGTTTTCGTGAAGAATCAGCGGAACTTCATACAAAGAAGATGAGGTGACATTCTCGATTACGCAATCCGGCTTGACGTTGCAGAACAACGAGATTTTCTCAGCGATTCCCGCCCCTAACGGTTCATCTGTACGGGTGACAATTATGTTAGGTGAAATCCCTGCTGCGCGCAACTCTTTGACCGAATGTTGGGTGGGTTTAGACTTATGCTCACCCGAACATTTCAAATACGGAATAAGCGTTACGTGAATGAAAAGACACTCTCGCCCGGGATTTTCGGCTTTTTCAAGGTAAATCTGGCGAATCGCCTCCAAAAACGGCTGACTTTCGATGTCACCGATTGTTCCTCCGATTTCGGTTATAAGAACATCAGCGTTTGAAGTCCGCGCGTTTTGGTATATGAATTCCTTTATTTCGGCGGTCACATGGGGAATCACCTGAACCGTTCCGCCGTGATACCCCCCTGCCCTTTCACGTTCGATTACATTGCGGTAAACTTGTCCCGCAGTAAGATTCGACAGTTTAGTAAGACTTTCATCCATGAAGCGTTCGTAATGCCCTAAATCAAGGTCGGTTTCAGCACCATCGTCGGTCACGAAAACTTCACCATGCTGAAACGGGCTCATAGTCCCGGGGTCAACGTTCATATATGGGTCGAGTTTCAGTGCCGCAACCTTCAACCCCCTCTGTTTAAGAATCCGTCCCAGTGACGCAGCAGTAATCCCCTTCCCCAACCCGGAAACAACACCACCTGTCACGAATATAAACTTGCTCATATAAAGTTCACTCCTTTCACTTTCACTCCCACTCGATTGTTCCCGGCGGTTTAGACGTAATATCATAGACTACACGACTGACCCCCGGAATTTCATTTGTAATTCTCGATGAAATCCGCCCCAAAATCTCATGCGGGACGGGGGTATATTCACAGGTCATAAAATCGCTCGTAGTCACCGCACGAAGTGCGACTACATAATCGTAAGTTCGGTCATCACCCTTAACTCCTACCGAATACGTATTTGTCAATACCGTGAAGTATTGGTCGGGTTTAGGATTGTAATGTTCTAACTCCTCGCGCAAAATCGCATCGGATTTGCGGACGAGTTCCAATTTTGCGGGAGTGATTTCCCCCATAATTCGCACGGCAAGTCCCGGCCCCGGGAATGGTTGACGTTTGCTGAGGGAGGTCGGCAGTCCGAGCTTGCCGCCTAAAATCCGCACTTCGTCCTTGAAAAGCCCCGCCAATGGCTCTATTATTTCTGCAAAGGTGAGGCTTTCAGGCAGTCCGCCGACATTATGGTGACTCTTGATTGTCGCACCGGTTTTCCCGCCGGATTCAACTATATCCGGATAAATCGTCCCCTGTGCCAGAAAAGGCACGTTACCCAATGCCGCCGCTTCCTCCTCGAAAACTCGAATAAACTCCTCGCCTATGATTTTGCGTTTGGACTCAGGTTCGCTCACCCCCGCCATCTTTTCAATAAAACGATTTTGTGCGTTTACCCGAATAAAGCGCAACTGTCTGTCAGCGAAAGCACGTTCGATTTCGTCTCCCTCGTTCAACCGCATGAATCCGTGGTCAACGAAGATACATATGAGTTGTTCGCCGATTGCTTCGGACAACAATGCAGCACAGACCGAGCTGTCAACCCCACCCGATAAACCAAGCAGTACTTTTTCGGTGCCTACTTTACGTCGAATCAACGAAATCTGCGTTTGAATATAATCGTCAAGAGTGTAGTCACCGACAGCTCCGCAGACTTCATACAAAAACTTCCGTATGAACCCGCTCCCCCCATCGGTGTGGGAGGATTCCGGGTGAAACTGAACACCGTACAACTTTCGAGAAGTGTCCTCACACGCCGCAATACAAGAATTCGTCCACATTGTCGCGGTAAACCCATCAGGGAGTTTAGTTACCGAATCACGATGACTCATCAAAACGCTGATTTCACCCACCGGAATTCTGCCGTACTCACCTGCCCCTGTTTCGATTACCCCGCCGAGCATATGACACATCATCTGCATCCCATAACAGATTCCCATAACAGGGATTCCCATCTCGAACAGTTCCGGCGTGCATTTGGACGAATCCGGAAGATGTACACTTTCGGGTCCCCCGGTGAGAATTATACCTATGGGATTAATCCGCCGGATTTCTTCGGCGGTTATATTACCCGGTACAATCTCCGAATAGACCGACTGTTCCCGAACCGTTCTTGCGATGAGTTCCTTGTATTGCCCGCCGAAATCCAACACAAGAACAGTTTGGTTTGCTTGACTGTTTAGATTTCTGTCTCTCATAAACGCTCACCTACCGAATCTTGAATTCGATTGACATCTATGAGTTCGGTGTTTTCCTCATTATAGCCACTCAAAATACTGTCGATGAGTGCGTTCGCGGTATCGAGCGAAGTAAGGCAAGGAATCCCCAACGTACAAGCTTTCCGACGAATCTTCACCTCGTCAAGAGCGGGGTCTCTCCCCTTCTCGGAAGTCGAGATTACATATCCGATTTTCCCGCTTCCCAGAAGTGTTGCGGTATTTTCACGCGGATTATCACTGATTTTCTCAACAATATGGACATCGAATCCTTTGCTCAAAAGCAGTTTTGCCGTACCGGAAGTAGCATACAGAGTGAATCCGCATTTATTCAGCTTTTCGGCGATTTCGGCGATTTCGGGTTTATCACTGTCACGAATCGTGATTAACACCCCCCTTGCACCCGATTCGGCAATTTGCGTAATCTTGTATCCCGCCGCAATCAACCCTTTATAGAGTGCTTCTCTCAGATTGCGTCCCACACCGAGGACTTCGCCGGTAGACTTCATTTCCGGACCGAGATGATTGTCTAACCCCACCAACTTTTCAAAACTGAACACCGGAACTTTCACGGCGGTATATGCAGGCGTTTCGGAGATTCCCCCTGCCCTGCCAAGCTCGGAAAGACTCAACCCCATTGCAGTTTTAGTCGCTAATTCACACATGGGGATTCCGGTAACTTTGCTTATATACGGAACGGTTCGCGAAGCGCGGGGATTAACCTCAATAATATAGATTTCACTTTCATACAAAACGTACTGAATATTCACAAGTCCGCGGACTTTCAAGGATTTACACAGCTTTTCAGTAATATCGTACAATTTCCGAATGGTGGCTTCGTCCACATTGACGGTAGGGTAAACGGCGATACTATCGCCCGAATGTACCCCGGTGCGTTCAATATGCTCCATAATTCCGGGAATCAGCACCGCACCGTCTTTGTCGCAGATTGCATCCACTTCGATTTCGAGTCCGCTCAAGTACTTATCAATCAGAATCGGATTATCGGGGTTGGTTCGCAGAATGATTTCCATGTACTCACGAATATCGTCGGAATTGAAGGCTATAATCATATTCTGACCACCCAGAACATACGACGGACGCATTAAAACCGGATATCCCAACGTTTCGGCAGATTGAAGTGCTTGAACCACATTCATAACAGTGAACCCTTTCGGGCGTTTCAGCTCCAACTCCTCCAGAAGCGCATCAAAACGTTCGCGGTCTTCACATATATCGATACTTTCGGCCGATGTACCGAGAATCTCAATCCCCTTTTCAGACAGCGGCTTCGCCAACTTGATTGCTGTTCCGCCCCCGAAAGAAGCAATCACACCAATTGGCTTTTCGATGTCGATTATACTCATAACATCATCAAGACAAAGAGGTTCAAAGTAGAGTCTGTCGGCGGTATCGAAATCGGTCGATACCGTTTCGGGATTGTTGTTAATCACAACCACATCGTATCCCATATTCCTTAACGCCCAAACACAATGAACACAGGCATAATCGAACTCAATACCCTGACCTATTCTAATCGGACCGCTCCCCAACACCACGATTCTCTCTTTAGTTGAATTCTCGATGAACGGCAATGCCTCATTTTCTGTTCCGTTACAGATACTGTAAAAGTAAGGTGTTTTCGCCTCAAACTCGCCGCCGCAGGTGTCAACCATCTTATACAGCAGACCGTTAAAATTTGACGATTGACTGTTATTCCTGATATTTAAAAGCCCGTTTAAGAACCATTTATCCACTTTAGTGATTTCGTAGAGTTGGTCTATGGTGAACCCGCGCTTAATAGCCTCATAAAGAACAAACAAGCGATGGTCGGTTATGGAATCGAGAAGTTGACGGATTTGCTCATCGGATTTATCGGCTAACCTCGGTAAATCAAGGGTATTCATTCCCAATTCCGCACCCCGAACAGCTTTGAGCAACGCTTCCTCGAAAGTGTCGGCGATTGCCATGACTTCGCCGGTGGCTTTCATCTGAGTCCCGAGGTTTTTGTGGGCATACACAAACTTATCGAAAGGCCATTTGGGGAGCTTCACCGCAACATAATCGAGGGCAGGCTCAAATGACGCATAGGTAGTCTGCGTGACCGCATTGACGATTTCATCCAGCGTATAACCGAGTGCGATTTTAGTCGCAACCTTCGCAATGGGATAACCGGTAGCTTTACTCGCTAACGCCGACGAACGTGAAACCCGCGGATTAACCTCAATAACAGCATACTCGAAACTGTGAGGGTTCAACGCCAATTGAACATTACACCCACCCTCCACACCAAGGGACTCAACTATATTAAGCGAAGCCGTTCGGAGCATTTGATACTCCTTGTCGGCAAGAGTAACCGTCGGAGCGATTACAATGGAGTCACCGGTATGAACCCCCACCGGGTCGAAGTTTTCCATCGAGCAGACGATGATTGAATTCCCCGATTTATCCCGCATAACTTCAAACTCGATTTCCTTCCAGCCGGCAATTGATTTTTCGACAAGAATCTGTTTAATCGGCGAAAGCACAATCCCATTTTCGGCGATTTCACGCAGTTGTGCCTCGTCATATGCGATTCCGCCACCGCTCCCGCCCAGAGTAAAGGCAGGTCGCACGATTACCGCCGTACCGATTTCCTTCATGAACTCGACCGCTGTTTCGACATCATTGGCAACAACCGACGGAATACACGGTTGCCCGATTTTCTGCATGGTTTCTTTGAAAATCTGTCGGTCTTCGGCTTTGTCTATCGTTTCGGGGGAAGAACCCAACAACCGAACCTTCATCTCATCTAAAAATCCGCTTTTTGCTAACTGCATACAAAGGGTCAGACCGGTTTGCCCGCCGAGTCCCGACAGGATGCTGTCGGGGCGTTCTTTGGCGATAATCCGCTTGACAGTTGTCAAGGACAACGGCTCAATGTAGATTTTATCGGCGATGTTCTTGTCGGTCATAATAGTTGCCGGGTTAGAGTTGACCAACACAATCTCAATCCCGTCTTCGCGGAGTACGCGGCAAGCCTGTGTTCCCGCATAGTCGAACTCTGCCGCCTGGCCTATGACAATCGGACCCGAACCGATTACGAGTACTTTCTTGATGTTCTTGTTCAGCATTAGATTACCCCCCTATTTTCATAGATTCATCGATTCTGTCCACAAACCTGTCAAAAAGAAATTCTGTGTCAAGCGGGCCGCCGCACGCTTCCGGGTGAAACTGCACCGAGAAACACTTCCCATAGTCGAGTCCTTCGCAGGTACCGTCATTCACATTAACAAAAGACTGCTCTTTCGTTCGGTTTGCAATAACCTCGTACCCATGATTCTGGCTGGTAATATAAACCCGACCGGTTGAAATCTCTTTAACCGGCTGATTCGCCCCTCTGTGACCGAACTTCAACTTTTGGGTGGAATATCCGTTGGCAAGCGCAAGTAACTGATGTCCCAAACAAATCCCGAAAATCGGAATTCCTGCAGACTGTAACACACGGATATTCTCAATACTTTCGGCATTAGCAGGGTCAGCCGGGTCACCCGGTCCGTTAGAAAGCATAATCCCATGTGGTTTATACTCCAGAATCGTCTCAACCGAAGCATTATACGGAAACGTCCGAACTTCGCAGCCGCGCGCCGATAATGCCGAAGCAATCGCACGTTTCGCCCCGAAATCGATTAATGCAACCCGACGTTTGCAGTCTCCCTGCACCTTGACTTCGCCCCCACCCGCCACCTTCGCAACCGGCTCACAAACACGATACGACTTAATGCTGTCCAAATCAGATACAAGCGGAAGTTTAGCGGTGATTCTCCCGTTCATCACTCCGTTTTTGCGAATAATCTTAGTCAACGCACGGGTATCAATTCCGCAAAGACCGATTATGCCACGTTCACGCAAAAAAGCGTCAAGACTCCCCTCGTTGCGAAAGTTTGAGGGGGTTTGACACGGATGCTTTACAATATAGGCTTTGGCATGAATTCCACTACTCTCCAAATCAGCGGAGATAACGCCGTAATTCCCGATTAACGGGAAAGTCTGCAAAATAATCTGCCCATAGTAGCTGGGGTCGGTGAGGGTTTCGAGATACCCCGTCATTCCCGTAGTGAAGACGATTTCTCCGACCACCTCACCTACCGCCCCGAAGTACTCTCCTTCGAACACTGTTCCGTTTTCTAAAACAAGATATGCTTTCACCTGCTTTTTCCCTCCTTACAATTTTTTAGAATTTATACATCGCCATATTTACCGAAACACGCTGTACAAAAGCCGAGATTACATCTGTCACAGGCTTTCTTCAATCCCGAAATACTGATATACCCCAAACTGTCCGCACCGATTACCCTACAGATTTCATCCATGCTCATTCTGTTAGCTATGAGTTTCTCCTCATTATCGATATCTGTTCCATAGTGGCAGGTGTAACGAAACGGTGGAGAAGAGACCCTCATATGGATTTCTCGTGCGCCGGCGTTTTTAAGACTCCTGACGATTTTCTCGCTCGTTGTACCGCGAACAATCGAATCATCTACAAGAACAACCCGCTTACCCTCAATCGACTCCGACAGCGGATTCAGCTTAAGTCGAACCGCATCTGCTCTTTGTGTCTGGGTAGGATATATAAAACTTCTTCCTATATATCGATTCTTAACAAACCCCGACACAAGCGGGATTCCCGATTCGGCACTGTAACCGTAAGCCGCATCCAACCCCGAGTCGGGGACTCCGCAAACCACATCGGCTTTCACCGGGTATTCCCGGGCAAGAACCTTCCCCATATTAAACCTGGATTTATATACGGAAAGCCCATCAATGAACGAATCCGGCCGTGCAAAATAAACATATTCGAAAATGCAGAGTCCGCCACGTGATTCGTTCTGTTGCAAACCTTCAAATGCGGGAATTTCTTTTCTTTTGGATGCAGACCTTCCCAAAACCACACCTTGATGTGTGATTTCTCCGTTATCGATAACCACGACTTCTCCGGGCTGAACATCACGAATAAAATCAAACCCGCAAATCCCCAACGCACAACTTTCGGAAGCGACTGCATAACCATTTTCGTTCCCCCCGATACAAAGCGGACGATAACCGTCAGGGTCACGAACAGCTATGAGCTTGTTTTTCCCGCTCACGATTACCAAGGAAAACGCCCCCCTGAAATGTTCTGCGGCTTTGATAGTCCCACGAACCGTTCCACCCTCTGTTGTCGTATAATATCCAATCAACGACGATATGACTTCACTGTCGCTTGTAGCGGCAAAATTCAGACCGAAATCCCTTAATCCCGCCCGCAAACTCACCGCGTTAGTGATGTTTCCGTTGTGCGCCGTCGCAATCCTCCCCGTGAGATATTCGGTAACGAACGGCCCCACATTCTCACGGACATTGCCGCCGGTCGTAGAATAACGAACGTGTCCCACCGCTGTCTTACTCTTCGGGAAACTTTCCAACTTTTCCCGCGTAAAGACTTCACTGACAAGCCCTACATCTTTTTCGCAATGGATACTGTTTTCACAAGCCACTGCTATTCCCGCCCCCTCCTGCCCGCGATGCTGCAGTGAAAGCAATCCGTTATAAGTCAATCCTACAGCTTCGGGAAACTTTATACTCACCCCGAACACCGCACATTCTTCGTGTAACTTCCCCAAAGCAATTCCCCCTGATATACTCCTTGTCGAACAAAAATTCTTGATTTTTATCAATTCGCCGTATAAAGCTGTTTATACGGATTCCGCAGATTTGGTTTAAGCATATAAAATCTGTCCGAAATGAGTGAATCTGCATCAAAACCGAAATAGTCGGCAAATTCACGAATGTAGGATATAATTTCACTCAAATCCTCGTCGGAAGCGATTTCGGCAATCACCTGCGCAGGTAATCCGGTGAGTTCCTGCTGTGTTCTGATGAAAATTTTTCCGCCGTGCATACCGGTTCCGGTGAATCGACCTACCGGAACATCGTTACACGAAAGTCCGAGTACGACGATTAGCCCCCCTGCGAGGTATTCGCCCGGGAAACTGCCCACCTTCCCGCCTATGATGATTGCAGGCTTTTTGTCTTTGTATTCTTTCATGTGAATCCCTGTTCTGTACCCTGCATCGCCTTTCACGAAGATTTCGCCGCCGCGCATAGCATAGCCGAGTGCGTCTCCCGCATTACCGTGAATAATGATTTTGCCGTCGTTCATAGTGTCACCGACTGCATCCTGTGCATTTCCGTTCACGAAAATCGTTCCGCCGTCCATATACGAGCCGAGTGCGTTTCCGGGAGTTCCGTTGATAGTAAGGCTCTTTTTGCGCAGTCCGCTCCCTATGAAACGCTGTCCGTAACAATCATCTATACTCACATCTCCGTTTGAAGAATTAATGCGTTCGTTAAGTTCCCGAAAATACAGGTTTCTAGCTGATAAAGTCATGTTCAAACCCTCCCAGTTTCAATTTCCGAACATCTTTCGTAAAAGCCATCAGCCCGGGATTCTCGCAAATCAACCGAAAATCAATCGAATCAAGCGGAGTACCATCACGAATCAAAGCTGTGTAAATCCCCGCTTTTTCAACCTCCCCAATAATAATATACCCGTTAAGCCGATTATCACTGAAGAAGAGTCGTTTATATGCGTTTTCAGACTCCTGCGAATATACCTCACCGATGTAATTTCCGGCTGTAATGACCTTCATTCCGAAAAAGCCGATTGCATTCATAGGGATTGCCGCTACCGTTTTCAGCTCTTCCCCGCCCGCCATGTTGATTCCGGCAGCTTCCCCCTGCATATACGAATTCGGAAGTAACGCCATGACTTTGCTTTGCCCATCGGAAACATCAATGCTTTGCGTACAATCTCCCGCGGCATATATGTCCGGACAGGAGGTTTCCGACTTTGCGTTGACTATAATCCCCTTGTCAATTTCTGCAATATCTTTCAACAGGGTTACATTCGGTCGAACCCCCACCGCCAACACCAAAATATCAAAATCGATTTTCTCGCCGCCATTCAAAACAGCGGTATTTACCTCAAACTGCTCAACACTTGACGACAGTTTAAACTCGATTCCCTTACTTTCAAGATGTTTCTGTACCATTTCAGCCCCGCCGTCATCGAGAATACTGGACAGAATCCGCGGCGCAAGGTCGATAACGGTGATTCCGCCTACTCGTGCCAAAATCCCTTCAGCGCATTTCAGACCAATCAGTCCCGCCCCGATAATCAAGACCTTTTTAGTCGGGGCGAGTTTTGAATCAAGCAACTTTGCATCATCAAGACTCATAAAAGTGAAGCGGTCTTCGACCGAATCAAGCCCCTTAATAGGGGGAACAAACGGAGATGAACCCGTTGCGACCAACAGTTTATCGTAAGGGAGATTTTCGCCGCTTTGTAAAGTGAACTGCTTCGTGCCTACATCAATCTTTGTCACGGTATTAAACAAAAGCGTACAGTTATTATCCTCGCAGAAGCTGTCGGAGCGGTATTTCATCTTGGATTCATCGGCTTTCCCCTGCAAAAGGTACGATATAAGCGGTCTTGAATAAGTATGATGAGGTTCGTTTGATATGACGGTGATTTCACCGCTTTGAGTGACCTTACGAATTCCTTCCACCGCACCCACACCCGCCGCCGAATTCCCGATTATAACATATCTCATACAACAGTCCTCCCGACAGCATCTTCAAAGACTATAGCCCCGTTCGGGCAACCTTGAACACAAGCGGGAATCCCGCTCTCTGTTTTAACGCACAGTTCACATTTTTGAATCGCTCCCCCGCCGTTCGGCGTACGCGAAATTGCCCCGAAAGGACAGCTCAAGATACAAGTACAACATTCAACGCAACGCTCACCATCGATTGAGATTACCGCATTATCGGTAATAGTCAGTGCACCTGTAATACAAGACTTCACACACAACGGTTCACGACAATGACGGCAATTTACCGCAAAGCTGATTCCGTTGTGCTCTTCCACTCTGATACGCGGACTGATTTTAATTTCACGCAATGCCCGCGCCATGTCTTTCTCTCCGCTCCCCGCGAAAGCGCAGTAATACTCACAAAGATGACAGCCCAGACACCATTCTTCGTTTACGTAGACTCTTTTCACGGTTAAACCTCCAATACAAGATAATCTTCTCTTCCCGCCCCTACCGACACGTACTTGACAGGACAACCCACCGACTTTTCGATAAAACGGACGTAGTCGAGTGCGGGTTTCGGCAAATCCTCCGCTTTTCTGCATTTGGATATATCGCATGAAAAACCTTCGAGATATTCGTACACCGGTTTCGCCCTTACGAGTTTATCGCCGGACGGAAAACTCTCAGTCTTCACGCCGTCAACCTCGTAAGCGACACAGACGGGTATCTTATCATAACAAGCCAACACGTCCAACTTAGTCAATGCGATTTCATCCGCCCCTTGAACCCGAATCCCGTATCTGCTGGCAGGAATGTCAAACCCGCCGACCCGCCGCGGTCTGCCGGTTGCCGCCCCGTATTCACCGCCCGCTTCCCGCAAAATATCCGCTTGCTCACCGAATAATTCCGCTGTGAACGCACCCTCACCCACACAACTCGAATACGATTTCATAACCCCGATTACACGCCCCAACTTCGCACCGGGGATTCCCGCACCGATAACGGCATATGCCGCCAAAGTCTGCGACGAAGTCGTGTATGGATAAATTCCGTAGTCTATATCACGAAGCGAACCCAGTTGAGCCTCGAACATAATTCGTTTGCCACCTTCAACCGCGCGATTAAGTACTTCACTTGTATCCGAAATATACGGAATCAGCTTTTCACCGTACTTGTGCAGCCACTGAATCAAGGAGTCACTGCCGGGCGTTTCCGCCGAATATCCGGTGAAGGTAATCCCTTTCCACTCAAGGAGTGCGTCAAGCTTGCTTTGTAACGAGCAGTCTTCCAACAAGTCACCCATTCGCAGACCTTTCTTCATATACTTATCACCGTAAACCGGTGCGATTCCCCGCCTGGTCGAACCGTATTTTTTATCGCCGAGCCGTTCTTCTTCGAGAATGTCCTGTTCCACGTGATACGGAAGGCAAATAAACGCTTTATCGCTGATTTTCAATGTTTCGTGTGTGAGTGTGACTCCCTTTTCGTGCAGGGCATCGATTTCCTTGCATAAATGTTCTAAATCAATCACCATTCCCGGCCCCATTATGTTGATGGTATGAGCCCGAAGAATCCCTGATGGGAGAAGATTTAACACAAACTTCCCCCTCTCGTTGATTACTGTATGCCCGGCATTATTCCCGCCTTGATAACGACAGATTATATCATAATCTGCCGAAAGCAGGTCAACCATACGACCTTTTCCTTCATCTCCCCAGTTGATTCCCACAATTGCTGTAAGCATAATCTACTTCTCCCTTATACATTTCTTATACATTTCTTATACGTTTCTATACATTTATCTCGATGTTAATTCCCGCCGAAACCTCATTTTCGTTCTCATCAAGCAACACCCTCACCTCGGACAGAAATTCTTCGGTTTGCTCTTTCGCCATTCCTGTAAAATTTTCGGCATTGAGAATATCTGCTATTTCTTTCTGTGACAGATTAAACGACTCATCTTCGAGAATACGTACGGTGAGTTCGTTCAGATTACCTTCCCCGCTCTGCTTAAGCGATTTCGCCGCCTCAACCGAATGAAGGCGAATCCTTTCATGAAGAAGTTGACGGTCACCGCCTTTCTTGACACAGTACATTAAAATGTTTTCGGTCGCCATGAAAGGCAATTCTTGATTAAGATGATTCTCTATTACTTTAGGATACACGGTGAGTCCGCCGGCTACGTTAATATACAGGGCGAGAATCGCATCGACCGCGAGAAAAGCCTCCGGGATTGCGAGCCGACGATTCGCCGAGTCATCCAAAGTACGTTCAAACCATTGAGAAGACGCTGTCAATGCCGGGTTCAGCGTTCCGACAATCACATGACGTGCCAGTGAGGATATCCGCTCACTCCGCATAGGATTACGCTTATATGCCATCGCCGATGAACCCACCTGCGAAACCTCGAATGGTTCCTCCACTTCTTTCAAGTGTGACAGTAATCGGATATCCCCTGCGAACTTCGCCGCACTCTGTGCTATTCCCGACAGTACCGACAAAACATAGTAATCAATTTTTCGCGAATACGTCTGCCCCGATACGGGATACGTTTTCGTCTTATCGAAGCCCATTTTTTCAGCAATGTTTTGTTCCAGTTGTTTGACCTTCTCGTGTGAACCGTCAAAAAGTGCAAGAAAACCGGCACCCGTCCCGGTCGTGCCTTTACACCCTAGGAGTTTTAAATTGCCGAGTATGAAATCAAGCTGTTCTAAATCGAAAAGAAGCTCTTGAATCCACAGCGTAGCCCGTTTTCCGACGGTTGTAGGTTGTGCCGCCTGAAAATGGGTATAGGCAAGACAAGGCAATGACTTATTCTCGTTTGCGAAACCTGCCAGAACCGCGACTGCTTTAATCAGAAGGGCGCGAACCCGCTCTAACGCGGAACGTTGCAATATTATATCGGTATTGTCCCCGACATAGCAAGAAGTCGCCCCCAGATGTATAATCGGCGCGGCAAGCGGGCATTTCTTCCCATAAGCCTTGATATGCGCCATGACATCGTGCCGGGTCTCTTTTTCGAAATCCGCCGCCGTCTCGTAATCTATCTCCGTAATCGCCGACTTCATCTCGGTGATTTGCTCTTCCGATATGCCCAGACCTAACTCTCGCTGACTCTCGGCAAGCG
The DNA here is from genome assembly GCA_009777835.1 of Oscillospiraceae bacterium. Lineage (GTDB taxonomy): Bacteria > Bacillota > Clostridia > Oscillospirales > Ruminococcaceae > Ruminiclostridium_E. The sequence continues at coordinate 13,606 of WRKZ01000039.1, forward strand.
CGACCCAAAGCCTCCGCCAGGTCGAAAACTTGTTATTGTCCGAGAAAATGAACTGCATTTCCGGGCTTGCGTAACGCCCACACAACGGATTCGCGTAACTATTGTGATTATTATAATTCGACACCTTGTAATCTCCTTAATACTTCTTCATAAGAATCGAGAACACCGCCTAAATCCCGTCTGTATCTGTCCTTATCGAGTTTGCAATCCGTCCCGATTTGCCATAATCGGCAGGAATCGGGCGAGATTTCATCACAAAGTAGCAATTCGCCACTCTCTGCCGCCCGCCCGAATTCGAGCTTAAAGTCAATCAGTCGAATTCCCGCCTTTTGGAAAAGCCCGCTCAACAATTCGTTAATCAACAACGACAGACGTTTCATTTCTTCCAACTCTGCCGAAGTAGCTAGACCCAGTGCGGTAATATGGCTTACGTTAATCAGCGGGTCGCCGAGCGTGTCACTTTTCAAGCTAAACTCGACAGTCGGGTGAGGAAGTGCAACCCCTTCATCAACGCCGTACTTCTTGGAAAAACTACCCGCCGCAACGTTGCGCACAATGACTTCCGCCGGAATGATTTCGGCTTTCTTTACAAGTACGGAACTCTCATCTATCACCTTCACCAGATGAGTTTTTATGCCGTTCACTTCGAGATATTCGTAAATCAGGTTCGAAATTGCAGCGTTAAGACGACCTTTCCCGAAAAGTTCATCCGACTTCTCCCCGTTAAATGCCGTAACCGAATCCTTATACTTCACGAGGATGAGGACTTCATCTTTACAACGATAAAGAATTTTAGACTTACCTTCGTACAATATTTCGGTTACTTCACACATATTCATAATCATGACTTCCTCCGGTATATTGAAATTAAGGGTGTGATACCCATCATTCACCTGCGTGTTTTATTCCCAGGATTTCCAATTCTTTTTCGTTGAGTCCTATTCCGCGAAGCATAAGACGGTTTCCTTTAAGTGCCTCAATCGAGTTGATTCCCATGCCGCCCATCATCTCTTGGATTTCGTGTTCCCACGCTTTCATCAAGTTAACAAGTCGCTTATAACCTATGTCGGGATTAAGACGCTTAACAAGTTCGGGGACTTGAGTAGCGATTCCCCAATTGCATTTACCGAAGTGACAGCTTCGACAGAGATGACATCCCAGCGCAATCAACGCTGATGAAGCGATGTACACGGCATCCGCCCCTAACGCAACCGCCTTGACTATATCGGCACTTGAACGTATGCTTCCTCCTACAACAATAGATACATTATCGCGGATTCCTTCTTCACGGAGGCGACTGTCAACCCCGGCTAATGCGAGTTCAATCGGGATTCCCACATTATCGCGGATTCGGGTGGGTGCCGCTCCTGTTCCGCCGCGGAATCCGTCAATTGCGATTATATCTGCACCGCTCCTTGCGATTCCGCTTGCAATCGCCGTGATATTATGAACCGCAGCAATCTTAACGCACACAGGTTTGGTGTAATTAGTCGCTTCCTTGAGTGAATAAACCAACTGCCGCAGGTCTTCGATTGAATAAATGTCGTGGTGCGGTGCAGGTGAAATAGCATCGCTTCCCTCCGGAATCATACGTGTTCGCGAGATGTCACCGACTATTTTAGTTCCGGGAAGATGCCCGCCGATTCCCGGTTTTGCCCCCTGCCCCATCTTGATTTCAACCGCTGCACCACTGTTCAGGTAGTCGAGATGAACCCCGAACCGCCCCGACGCAACCTGTACTATAGTATTCTTGCCGTAGCGATAAAAATCTTCGTGCAATCCGCCCTCTCCGGTATTGTAGAGTATTCCGAGTTCCTCGGCGGCACGTGCAAGGCTTTCGTGGGCATTATAGCTGATTGAACCGTAACTCATAGCCGAAAACATTACCGGCATTGACAGCGAAATACGCGGCGGAAGATTATTTACGAGCCTGTCTTTTTCATCACGTCGGATTTCGTGATGTTTCGCTCCGAGCGAAACCTTCGTTTCCATAGGTTCACGCAATGGGTCAATTGGCGGATTCGTTACCTGAGAAGCATTAAGCAAAATCCGGTCGAGATAAACCGGGTAGTCTTCGGGATTACCCATACTCGACAACAGGACACCGCCGCTGTTCGCCTGCCGATAGATTTCATTAATTGTCTGAACACTCCAGTTACTGTTGGTTTTATAGGTATTTCCGCTTTTGACTATTTTTAATGCGCGGGTCGGACACAATGCAACACAACGATGACAATTCACGCATTTCCCGTCATCGCAGACAGGTTTTGAGATTTCATGGACGTACTCCTGCGCCCCGTTTGCACACTGTCGCACACAGGCGCGACAGTTAATACATCTGTCATAATTCCTCACGACTTCATAGTCGGGATATATATAATTCAACACGATTATAACATCTCCTTATACATTCAAAGTTAAGATATACCGTTTTTCAAAGAAAAATGGTATATCCTAGTGTCAAAGGGCGGACTTTACTAGCCCTGCGGAGAAAATTCCGTAGGAATTTTCTGAGTTAATTCGGAGTTAAAGAGTATAACAGGTTCGCCGCCTTTGGGAGACCACACCCTATCCAGACTTGGCTGGATTATACGGATTGCCGCTTCCTCACTCGCAATATATACCGTATCACCGTTTTCCCCGACCACCATACTGCGCAGTTTGAGCCGGTC
>WRKZ01000040.1 GCA_009777835.1 Oscillospiraceae bacterium
ACATGACAAACGATATTAAAACCGCAGTTGATGATAATTGCGACACATATATAACAGGCGAGTATAGTTTATATTCTCAGCAATACTCTAAATATGCGGGGATAAATCTTTTAGTAGGAAGTCACACAAATACTGAGGTTTTAGGTGTTTTGGGGCTGATTAATAAACTGATTGAAGACACGGGTATTGAAGCAGTAAAACTTGCAGAAGAAAACTATTAGACGTGTGTTTACACTAAGCGGATAATAAGCTAAAATATGCGTTGTTTGGTTAGTGTAAACACACTCTAAGTTTATCTCACGTTATAAGCATTAAACACATCAACCGATTTCCACAGAATTGCGAAAATTATTTATATAAAGGAAATGATGTTCTCCCTGTAGGGCTTTGAGGCTATAGTATAATCATTTCAATCCTTACGCTCCGCTTTCCTTTCTCTGCGAGTATCTTTAATAAAAAAGCACTTCATTCCAAAAAGTGAAGTGCTTTATTTATACAATATTACAATGCTTGTTGCCTAAACCGTGATTTTATGCGGGTTTATGGGGTTTGGCGGTTCGCTTCTCTGTGTACCTTGCCACTTTGCGCCCGGGTTACAGCTTTTACCCAATACGCGGCCCGCAATTAGCGTTAAAACACTCGATTTCGGGTTTTACTCCGAGTAAGATGAGCCTGTCATTCATAAAATGGAGTATGCCTTTTTGCTTGTCTGAAGATTTCTGGTGGTAGGAACAATCAACGGTACACATGAATTTGGAATCAATCAATTCAAAAGAGATGCCACTGCCGTAACCCTGCAAACTGTAGTGGGTATCGTTCGCAAAGTCGAAGACATTAATCCCCAGTGTGAAAACGCCCGAAGTCCAACTTGAATAAAATACAAAATCGGGGAAACCATCTCCTGTCACATCGGCAATATGGACGGAACCTATCAAACCCGACAACGACTTTGTTGCGATGATTTTTTCATCTCCGTTTGGGTAGATTGCCTTGATTTGTGTACCCTGCATAAATTCGAACACTACATCCGGGAATTCGGCAAGGGTAAGCCGGTCTTCAAAGTGAAACTGCACGTTATTATCGTTGTTTTGCTGTATTATCTCATAAGATTTAGGTTCAAGTTCATCACTCAGCCAGATTAAAGGAGTAAAAGAAGGCGGCTCTGTAAATACTTGAGAGGAATCACTCTTTTTCTCTATGCTTACCCGTAATCCATAGCTGAATAGAGTATCGATACTACTCAACTCTTGTTCCAACACATATTTTAGGGAAAACACATACGGTGCTTCGCCGAAGTAAGGACCGAGGTTATACACCGTGTTATCGAATGTCACCATTATTAAATGCGAACGAATCGATGACAAATAATAACGGTAGCTTTTATCTTCGAAAATCAGTTCGGGTGTATCGTCTGACAGATAATTCTGCGCCCCGATGAACACAGTCAAACTTTCCTGCGGGGTTTCAATACTCGTAAAATAATCCCCTCCGGCATACAGTGTAAGAAAATCACAAGCCGTAAACGCATCTTGACTAATCGTGTACTGCAGTGACAGAAGTATAGCTTCACGTCGTATTCCGCCGTCATCAAACGTGATTTTATTGACGAAGTTCTTCGGTACGTCCACACGAATGGTGGTGATATAGTTCGTATAACGTTGAACATTAATCGCAGATATATCTTCTAACCCATTGAGTTCAGCCCATATATTGAAGATTTTCGTTATATCGTCTTCTTTATACGAATTATATAAATCCTTGTTGTCTTCATCAACGTTGAGTCCTCTTGCGTCCCGCTCCATTTCCTCTTGAGTTAAGTTTTCGTGATTTTGGAATCGCTCCGGAAGATGCAAAGACTCAAACAGAATAGCACCGTCATCCCTCGCATAGAAGATTCGTACATTCTCTTCAGGTTCTTCAGGTACATAAGGCGGTACCGGAGGTTCCTTGTCGGATAAACCACCATTGAAAAATCCCCCCAGTGTTAACGCCGTTGCCCCGATTACCACGGTTAAACACAAAGCCATTGCCGGCAAGAAGGTCATTTTCTTTCTCCCGGCCGCCCTTTGCTCACTCTGCGGAGAAAATTCCGTGGGAATTTTCGGAGTTAAAGAGTATACTCCGACGGAATCATCCCGCGCTTCCGAAACAATATCATCGCTTAACAATCCGATTGCTTCGAACAATTTTTCATTATTTATTTGATTTTTCAAACTACAATACCTCTCTTTCTAAGTAAGTCCTGAGTTTCTTTCGTGTTCGGTGAAGGCTCATCTTCACCTTGCTTTCGCCGACCCCGAACCGTTTAGCAATTTCGGGAACAGAATCAGCATACCAATAACGGTTCACGAAGAAAACCCTGTCTTCCTTTTTGCATGACAGCAAAAAGCTTTCAATCGCCCTTGCCAGGAATCTTGAATCAACCTCCCCCTCGACATTCCTTGCCGACGGAATACACGATTCCAACTCGCCCAACAGCAGGGATGGTTCACCGCCGCCGCGCTTTTGAGAAGTTAGTTTCCTGTATCGGTCAAGCGATATGTTGCGGGTGATTCTCCCGATAAATGCCGAGAAAGTTTGGGGTCGTTGCGGCGGAATCAAATTCCACACACCGAGGAACGTGTCGTTCACACATTCATCGGCATCCTCCTTGTTATGGAGAATCCCCATAGCGATAGCACGGCAGTACGAACCGTACTGCTTTTCGGTTTCGTTTATCGCACTTTCAGAACGTGCCAGATATAAATCGATGAGTTCCGTATCGTTCAACCATTTCACCTCCCGGTTTCAAGAATTTTTGAAGCTTCACCTATCAAGTCGTAAAAGCAGCCGGAATCGTCACAATGTAAAAGTATAGTCGGTTTTGAAACCAAAACCGACTATACACGTATGCTATACGTACAAAATCCCATCCGTGAAATCCGTCAAAGTGAAATCAGCATGACTTTTTATCTCAGCCCAATCCCCGTGTGAAGCTTCATCATAAACCCCGCATACCGTCATCCCGATGCTTTTCGCGCTTTTTACTGCCTCGATAATATCCTCGAAAACGATACAATCACTCGGCTTAACGCCGAGTTTCTGCGCCGCTAAAAGGAAAATATCAGGTCGTGATTTTCCGCAGCCGACCTCCTCGGAAATACAAATCACGTCGAACCAATCCAAAATCCCGTGATTACGGAGTGTGGGTTCAAACAAATCCGGGACTGAACTTGTCACAATCGCTAATTTCGCCCCGCGCTCTTTCAGAGCCGCCAGATACTCTTTCGCACCGGGTTTCATTTTCACGGTGTTTGCATAGGCATACGCCGCCATATCGTTCCATTCTCGCATTATGTCGGAAACATCGTCGGCAAGGGCGAAACGTTCCTTCGTGTAAGCGGCTGCCTCGGGAAAATTCATTGAAGACACAATGGCGGTATAATCCGGTGAAACCTCAAACCCGCGTTTTTTCAGAAAATCGACATCAATTTGCAACCACACATTCATAGAGTCGAGTAACGTCCCGTCAAGGTCGAAAATACACGCTTTTTTCATCCGTTCATCCATTAAAAGCCCTATCTAAATCCCCGATAATATCATCAATATGCTCTGTGCCTATTGACAATCTAATCGTGTTCGGCTTAATCCCCGAGGCCGCGAGTTCTTCCTCGCTCATCTGCGAATGGGTGGTACTCGCCGGGTGAATCACAAGCGATTTTACGTCCGCAACATTGGCAAGAAGCGAGAACAATTCGAGCCTGTCAATGAAAGCTTTCGCTTCGTCCGCGCCGCCCTTGACTTCAAACGTGAAGATTGAACCGCCGCCATTCGGAAAATATTTCTTGTAAAGAGCATGATTTTTGTGTTCGGGTAAGGACGGATGATTTACATTTTCGACTTTTCCGTTATTTGAGAGATATTCCACGACCTTGAGCGCGTTCGAAACATGACGTTCTACCCTTAGCGACAGCGTTTCAAGCCCTTGTAAGAACAAAAATGAATGAAATGGCGATAACACCGCTCCAGTGTCTCGCATTAATGTAGTGCGGATTTTGACTATATAGGCTAAATTCCCCGCGACTTCAGCGAAAACCGCACCATGATAACTTGGATTCGGCTCTGTTAAACCGGGAAATTTGGTGTTCTGTCCCCAGTTAAATTTACCCGAATCAACAATCACGCCGCCGATTGACGTGCCGTGACCGCCGATAAACTTAGTCACCGAATGTACAACAATATCCGCACCGTGTTCAATCGGGCGAAGCAAATACGGCGTAGCGAAAGTGTTATCGACAATCAGCGGAATTCCGTGTTTATGAGCGGTTTCTGCAACTGTGGCAATGTCAATTATACTCGAATGAGGGTTGCCGAGACTTTCGATGAAAATTGCTTTGGTGTTGGGTTTAATCGCCTTTTCGAAATCGGCGGGGTTGCCGCCTTTGACGAAGGTTGTTTCAATTCCCGATTCCGGCAAAGTATGCGCAAAAAGATTGTAAGTTCCGCCGTAAATGTCCTGGTCGGAAACAATGTGGTCTCCCGCACTTGCAATATTCTGAATAGCGTACGCAGTCGCCGCCGAACCCGAAGCCGTGGCGAGTGCAGCCGCGCCGCCCTCCAAAGCCGCAATTCTCGTCTCGAATACATCGGTGGTGGGATTCATCAATCGGGTGTAAATATTGCCGGGTTCGGTAAGCGCGAACCGCCCCGCCGCCTGTGCACAATCCTTGAACACATACGACGTCGTCTGATAAATTGGAACAGCGCGGGAATCGGTGGTAGGGTCGGGATTTTCCTGTCCCGCATGGACTTGCAGGGTTTCGAATTTGTAATTGTTTGTCATTTTTATGACCTTGCCTTTCTGCCACAAAGTGGCATGAATTCAAGCTTGTCAAGCTCACCTGCTCGACGGCGAATTCGCCGACTCCGTGAGCTCTTATTCAAACTTTATTTTGGGTTTTTACCGTCCGAAATGCAGAGCATTTCAAAACTGACCGACTATATTATATCGAATTTTGTTGGAATTGTCAAGTTTTTTTAGGATTCTAACACTGCCGCACATTCAACGTGTCGTGTACGCGGAAATAAATCCACCCCTTGAACCTGCAATGTCCTATACCCGAAGGTTGCTAAAACCGCGCAATCACGGGCTGCAGTCGCAGGGTCGCAAGAGACCATTACGATTTTTGCCGGGGAAAGTTTTGCGACTTTTTCCAGCACGGAAAAGTCGCAACCGCGCCTCGCAGGGTCGAGGATGACTACATCCGGGTGAATATTTTCCGGGAAATCTGCGGCGGCATCGCCGCATATGAATCGGGCATTTTGAATTCCGTTAATTTTGGCGTTGGTGATTGCATTTCTTACTGCCGATTCGACACATTCAATTCCGATTATTTCACACGCTTCATCGGCGAGAGACAGCCCAATCGTGCCGATTCCGCAGTAAAGGTCAAGAATGATTTTGTCTTTGGGCGTGGCGAATTCCTTGATTACACCATATAATTTTTCGGCGGCGGGTGTGTTAACTTGATAGAACGATTGAGGAGAAATATTAACTTTAACTCCGCACATAGTGTCGCTGATTTTACTTTTACCAATCAGTAAGGTGGTTTTGTCGGCAACTGCGCTTGTCTCTCCGCTGTAATGGCCTTTTCTTATGCAGATTTGTTTCGGAATTCTGCACGAATTTTGGATTTGCTTAAGTGATTCTTCGGCAATTTGTGCAAACTCGGGGTGATATAATTTGCAGTTGCTTTCGGGGGACAGCGGAATAATAGTCTTGCTCTTGGGTGCGTAGAAACCATAGAACAATCCACCCGATTGGCTTCTCCCTACTTGAAATTGAACATTGTTTCGGTAATAATTCGTGGTTTCGCTTGGGATAATCGGCAGAAATTCGGGTTTGAGCTTTCCTATCTTTGTGAAAGCGTTTTGTATAAAATTTGACTTTGCTTTTAGTTCTGCTTCATAGGAAATATGCCGAAAATCGCACCCGCCGCATTGGGTGAAATAGGGGCAGTCTACAGAAATTCGGTTGGGGGATTCCGTGATGATTCGTGATAATTGCGCATGGACAATTGATTTCTTCGATTTCACCTCTACGGCTTCTATGCAGTCCCCGATTGCGGTATACGGCACGAAGATGGCTTTTCCGTTATTGCAAGTCTTGCAGTCGTTTTCGGCGGCTGTAATGCGACCGACACCCGCGCCGTCATTGCTTATGTCGGTGATTTTTATTGATGTGTGCATAGTCATGTTTGTTATACCTCTTTTAAAGATTGCGAACAGGTCTTTGTTGCGGTTTAATAATCACACATCTGCTGTCGCTTATTGTAAAGCGTCTTATAACCGAAGAACAGCGAACAAAACACCGCAAGGCAAGTGACCGCGCAAATAGCGATAATGATTGAAATCTGGTATAAAATCGCGGTTGTCGGCATGGTGCCGGAAAGGATTTGCCCGGTCATCATTCCCGGTAAGGAAATGATTCCCATTCCTATCATGGAGTTTAACGTGGGCAATAAAGCTGTTTCCAGTGCTTGATTGACAAACGGAATCAAAATCCGTTCGGGGGTCACTCCCATATTTATAAGCGTATTGATTCGGTTGCGCCCGGCATGAATGTTTTCGTTAAACACCCGCAGTCCGAGGCTGACCCCTGTCATGGCGTTGCCGATAATCATTCCGCTAATCGGAATGGTGTATTGCGGGTTAAACAGACTCACCCCGACCACCGCCATTATGAAGAATCCGACAATCGAAAGCCCGGTACCCGCCAGTGAAATCCCGACAATGACCTTGAACCGCTTGTTGATTCCTTTATTGCGAGAAAGAACCGTAAATACAGCGAACACCGTCATCAGCATTAGGTATAAAACCGTAAAGAGCGGGTGGGGATTCTCGAAGATATACGTCAACGCCAATCCTGCCAACACCAGTTGAACCGTCATTCTTAAGCTTGCAATCAGTAATAATTTCGTGCGGTTGATTCTGCATTTTTTCATAACTAAAAGCACGATAATCAGGAGGAGATAAACCAATGCGAATTGCCATAGGTTCAATACAATAATATCATTCATTGTTATGACCATGCCTTTCTGCCACAAAGTGGCATGAATTCAAACCTGTCAAGCTCACCTGCTCGACGGCGAAGCCGCCGACCCCGTGAGCTCTTATTCAAATTTATGACCATGCCTTTCCGAGCCGTGATGACTCAGGGTGATTATATAATCTGCATAGGTTGCGGCGAGTGTTTTGCTGTGCGAAATAACGATTAGCGTGATGTTTTCTCTTTTGCAGAACTCTTTTACGTTAGACATCAGCGTGTTCGCGGTTGTATCGTCAAGCGCGCTTGTGGGTTCGTCTAAAAGCAGGACTTTCGGGCAGAAGGAGAGACAAATTGCGATGAATACCCGCTGTCTTTCTCCGCCTGACATTGTGTCGCAGGGTGACTCTAATGAGAAATCGGCGGCACAGATTTTCAAATATTTTCTTGCTTCTTCGGGGGATAACGGTGGCAATTCGCGATAATCACGATACTTGTTGAAGTTATCCCAAATGCTCCCCTCGAAAAGAAAGGCAGATTGACCGCACAGCAAGACTTCACGGCGGAGCATGACCGGGGTATATTCGTCAAGGTTCTTGCCGGAATACGTGATTATGCCGTCGCTCGGTGAAATAACCCCGTTCAGCAGTTTCAAGAGTGTGCTTTTTCCCGAACCGCTTTCACCGCATATAAAAGTCAAGGCATTTTGTTGTATTTCGATGCGGGGATAGGTTATGATGTTCTTGAAATCTACGTTTTCTAAAGTAAATAAAGGCATTTTTTCTCCTCCTGCTCCTCAAGTATATCATGAGCCGAACTTCATGTCAAGTACGTGTCAAGTATTCGCCGATTTCGAAAATGCGAAAATTTTTTAAAAATCCTCTTGACAAACGCTTCGGAATATGTTAGAATTACTTCGAACAATGGCGTTCACAGGGATGACCATGCAGGATTTTCATTCTGCGTTGCGTTATCGCAGGTGAACGCATTTTGATTTTTTGGGGGAGGAAACAGTCATATGTGCGGAATAATAGGCTATGTAGGAAAAGAAAATGCCGTTCCGATTATAGTATCGGGACTGAAGAAACTCGAATATCGCGGTTATGATTCTGCGGGGATAGCGGTCTGTCTCAAAAGCGAAAAGAATGAAAAAGATGAGTTAAAGAATTGGTTTAAGGTCGTGAAGCAGAAGGGGAGACTGTCGGCATTGGAGAAATGCCTGCAGGCGAAACCGCTTATAAGCAGTATAGGAATCGGGCATACCCGCTGGGCAACCCACGGTGAACCGTCGGACGTTAATTCTCACCCGCATATGGGGAGTAAGAATAAAATCGCCGTTGTACATAACGGAATCATCGAGAATTATCGGCAGTTGAAAGAGCGGTTGCTCAATAAAGGGATTGAATTCGCGTCGCAAACCGACAGCGAAGTCATAGCGCAACTCGCCGAGTATTACTACAACGGTGACATTATGGAAACGGTTGTTAAAGTGGCGAGTCGGCTTGAAGGCTCTTATGCGTTAGGGATTATGTGTCTTGAACAGCCCGACACTTTGTACGCTATACGAAAAGATAATCCGCTTATTGTCGGGTTGAGCGAACACGGTAATTTCATCGCGTCGGACGTTCCGGCGGTGTTGAAACACACCAATCGGGTATACTATATGGAGGATGAGGAAATCGCGGTGCTGAACCGCGATACGGTGGAATTCTTCAATATCGATAAAGAACCGATTCAAAAGCAAATCGAGACCATTACCTGGAGTCCCGACAGTGCCGAAAAAGGCGGTTATCGGCATTTCATGCTGAAAGAGATTATGGAACAGCCGCGGGTGGTTCGCGATACGGTTCAATCGGTGTTGCCGGGTTTGAACAGCGAAAACAGAACCGTTATTGAGAAGATTAACATCGGTGATTACGACAAGATTGTCGTTACTGCTTGCGGTTCGGCGTATAATGCGGGAATTGTCGGTAAACACGTTTTAGAAAAGATGTGCAGAATACCCATAGAAGTCGATTTAGCGAGTGAGTTCCGTTATAAAAGCCCGTTGGTGGATTCGCGGACTTTGGTGGTACTCATCAGTCAATCGGGAGAAACGGCAGATACAATCGCCGCTTTGAGGGAGGCTAAATCGTTGGGGGCGGCGACCCTTTCAATCGTGAATGTCGTAGGCAGCACCATCGCGAAGGAAGCCGATTTCACCCTGTATACTTCGGCAGGCCCGGAAATCGCGGTAGCGACTACAAAGGCGTTTACGGCGCAGTTGATATTGTTGTATGTGCTTTCGGCGGAATTCGCCGTGCAGTCGGGTAGATTATCGGGGGAAGAACATCGATGGCTTTTCGATGAAATGTTGACCCTGCCCGATAAAATCACACAGATTCTTGAGCAGACCGATGATATACAGAAGTATGCGTCGGAATGTGTGGGGTATAAGAGTATTTTCTTCATCGGGCGGAACATTGATTATTCAATCGTGCCGGAGGGTTCGCTCAAACTTAAGGAAATATCCTATGTCCACTCGGAAGCTTATGCCGGCGGCGAACTCAAACACGGGCCGATTTCGCTTATTACCGAAGATGCTCTGGTGGTCGCGCTTTCTAACAGTGAACGCCTTTTCGGTAAAATTATGAGCAATGTTGAACAGGTAATCAGTCGCGGTGCAAAGGTGCTGTTAATCGGGAATTGCCCGTATGAAGACGATTCCGGTCCTGTCTGCGCGAAGATTTCGCACATTGACATTCCGCAAACGCTCGAATACTTTTCTCCGTCATTATCGGTGATTGTTCTGCAACTGTTCAGCTATTACGTTGCCGCGAACAAAGGACTCGACATAGACAAACCGCGGAATCTGGCGAAAAGCGTCACGGTTGAATAAAAAATTCAGGTAAAAAATTTAGAAAAATTTAGAAGGAGAAGTCACGTGAACACTACTATAAAGGAAGTCTTGAGCTTCGCAGAGGAAAATGATGTAAAGTTTATCCGTCTCAGCTTTTGCGATATGTTCGGGGTTCATAAGAACATTTCGATTATGTCGGACGAATTGGAATCGGCATTCAAGAACGGTATACCGTTTGATGCTAATGCGATTTCTGATTTTTGCGACATTACACGTTCGGATTTGTTGTTGTTTCCCGACCCCGGTACACCGGAAATACTTCCGTGGAGGCCGGGTTCAGGGCGGGTATTGCGCTTCTACTGTGATATAAAGAACCCCGACGGTTCGCCCTTTTGCAATGACAGCAGATGGATTCTCAAGCAGGTGATTCGGCGGGCGGAAGAAAAGGGGTATATCTGCAAAATCGGTGCGGAGTTCGAGTTTTATTTGTTCAAGACCGATGAAAACGGTGAGCCTACCGATATCACCGTCGATAAGGGCGGCTATCTCGATATACCGCCGTTGGATAAGTGTGAAGACATTCGTCGTGAAATCTGCCTCACGCTCGAAGAAATGGGGATTAAACCGGAAAGTTCGCATCATGAACGCGGCCCCGGTCAAAATGAGATTGATTTCCGTTTCGGCGATGCCTTGACCTGTGCCGATAATTTCCAAGCGTTTAAATCGGTGGTTATGGCGATTGCCGCGCGAAACGGCTTGTATGCTTCATTTTTACCGAAGCCCATTGCAAATACCGCCGGTAACGGAATGCACGTAAACCTCTCGCTTTCGTTGAAGAACAGCGGTCGTAATATATTCAAAAACATCGGGGAAACGGAAGATGGGGTTGTTTCGGCTTCGGGTGACGGACATTCCGAAGCGGTGGGGAGTTTCATTGCGGGAATCCTTGAAAAAGTCCCTGAAATGACCATGTTTCTTAACCCGATAATCAATTCATATGAACGCCTGGGTGAGTTTGAGGCACCGAAATACGTGTCGTGGTCGCACCGGAACCGTTCGCAGTTGATTAGAATTCCCGCCGCAGTAGAAGAACGTGCGAGAATGGAATTGCGTTCGCCCGACCCGTCGGTGAATCCGTATATAGCTTTCGCATTGATTATCGCTGCAGGGTTGGACGGAATTGAGAGGGGGCTGAAACTCCCTCCGCCGGTTGATGCCGATTTGTATACAGCTAAAGAAAGTGTGACGGATTCGCTTGCGTTACTCCCGAAAGATTTGGAGGAAGCGGTTAATTTCGGTGAAAAGAGTGAGTTTATTAAAAGCGTTATAGGCGAGGAATTTCACGAGAAATACGTTGCAGCTAAACGAAAAGAGGTTGCGCAATGGAAAACGCGCTGATTGTTTCCCGCCATGATTCCGGCACGCGCTTTTTTACCGAGCAGTTGGAAGCGGCTTCAATTAAGCGAATAATGATTCTGAAATCGTGTAACGAGGCGCGGCAGTTGCTTTTGGAACGCAGTTTCGACCTGGTGATTGTTAATTCGCCGTTGTCGGACGAAACAGGGGAAGTGTTAGCCAGGAATATCGCGGTAAAAGGCACGGCACAGGTGATTCTGGTAGTGAAAGCGGAGTTTTACGATGAAATGTCGGCAGTCTGCGAAAATGACGGAGTGCTGACGGTTTCTAAACCGCTGAACCGGGGGTTGTTTTGGTCGGTGCTTACCTTGGCGAAGTCGGCACAGAATCGGTTTAAACGAATCCGTGACGAGAATGCGAAACTGAAGCAGAAAATCGATGATATACGAATAATTGACCGTGCGAAGTGGGTTCTCGTCTCGTGTATGAACATGAACGAGCAAGAAGCACATCGCTATATAGAAAAGCAGGCGATGGATTCCCGCTCAACTAAACGCGCAATCGCGGAAGGGGTGCTTAAAAATTATGAACGTTAGAATCATTGACTATAAAGCGGGAAACGCGCCGAGTGTATTTCATGCGGTTGAGCGACTGGGTTACGGGGAATCAACCCGATTCGCTCGTACAGCGGAGGATTTTGACGGGGCAACCCACATTATACTCCCGGGGGTAGGCAGTGCGAAAGCGACGATGGAATCGTTGCGGGGGTTGGATTTAATTCCTGCCCTGGAAGAAGCGGTGCTGAAGAAATCCGTCTGCTTTTTGGGGGTTTGCGTGGGAATGCAGATTCTTTTCGAGCATAGTGAAGAAGAAAATGCCGACTGTCTCGGCTGGTTGGAGGGCAGGGTGGTGAAGTTCGATAACACGAAAGTCCGTGTGCCGCAAATGGGGTGGAATCAAGTTCGGTTTGTTGATTCGCAAGCTTCGAAGAAATCCGGGGAAGACCGGTACTATTATTTCGTCAACTCTTACTATGTGAAGCCCGAAAACCCTTCCGATATATGGGCAACGGCGTTCTACAACGGGGAGTTTACGGCGGCGGTACACCGCGGGAACATCTACGGAACGCAGTTCCATATTGAGAAAAGCGGTGAGTCGGGATTAACCTTGCTGAAAGGATTTCTGGATTTATGAATAAGTTGACTAAAAGACTAATCGCCTGTTTTGACATTATCGGCGGGCGGGTTACGAAGGCGGTGAATTTCCAAGATAATATCGATGTTGATTCGGCAGAGACACTCGCCGAGAAACTGTACGAAGCACAGATTGACGAGTTGATTTTCTACGATATTACCGCAAGTAACGAAAAGAGGAAAATCGACATAGAGATGGTAAAGAAGGTCGCAAATCGGGTGTTTATTCCGTTTACCGTGGGTGGCGGAATCAAGAATCTCGACGATATGTATGAAACGCTGAAAGCCGGGGCGGAAAAAATCAGCGTTGATTCGATGGCGGTTCGTAATCCGCAAATCATTCGTGAGGGGGCGCGGGAATTCGGTTCACAATGTATCGTTTTATCGACTCAGGTTAAGCGTGAATCGAAAATGCCGAGCGGTTACGAGGTTTACATTGACGGTGCGCGTTTAGCGACGGGGCTGGATGCACTCGATTGGTTGAAACAGGTCGAAGAGTTGGGGGCGGGCGAAATCTGTCTCAACAGCATCGATAATGACGGAACGCTGAACGGATATGACCTTCGGTTGATGAAAATGGCGGAGGAGGCTGTAAACGTTCCTTTGATTGCTTCGGGCGGGGCGGGGGAACCCGAACATCTTCGGGTTTTGTTCACCGAGACCGGGTCGCAGGCGGCTATAATAAGCAGCATGCTTTATTCACCGCGGATGAGCCGGAATTACTCTGTTCGGGCTCTCAAAGACGAGTTGCAGTCGGCGGGAATAAACGTTCGTCCGTTTTTTAACTTTTTTGAAAAAAATTTTGAGTTTTTTTGAAAAAAGTCTTGACAAAGCTGCCGGAATATGATATAATATATCGTGGAGTCTTATATTTAAACTCCGGACAGTAGAGGTAGCCCCAAAAAATCTAATATAGATTCTAAATAAAATCTTATAAACAATGACGTTTATTGAAGTCGGCTTTGCCGATTTCTTTAAGCGTCTTATTTTTTAGGAGGAAAAATTTATGTCTTACACAGCAAAAGTTCTGGAGCAAACAATCAAGCGTAACCCTAACGAACCGGAGTTTCATCAGGCGATGAGCGAGATTCTGCCGACGTTGCAACCTTTTATCGACGAACACCCCGTTTACGAGAAAGAGCGAATTCTGGAACGTCTCGTCGAACCCGAAAGGCTTACCGTTTTCCGTGTTCCGTGGGTTGATGACAAGGGAGATATTCAAGTCAACAAGGGGTATCGGGTTCAATTTAACTCGGCGATTGGCCCTTACAAAGGCGGACTGCGTTTCCATCCGAGCGTTAATACGGGGATTATCAAATTCCTGGGATTCGAGCAAATCTTCAAGAATTCGCTTACCGGTCTGGCGATTGGTGGGGGAAAAGGGGGAGCGGACTTCGACCCGAAAGGTAAATCCGACCGTGAAGTCATGTCATTCTGCCAGAGTTTCATCTGCGAACTCCAGCGGTACGTAGGTGCAGACCGGGACGTTCCTGCCGGAGACATAGGGGTGGGCGCACGTGAAATCGGGTATATGTACGGTCAGTATAAGCGGTTGACCGGTCAGTATGAAGGTGTTCTCACCGGGAAGGGATTGACATATGGCGGTTCTTTAGTCAGAAAAGAAGCTACGGGATACGGTCTCGTCTACATGGTTGAAAATATGCTCGCGTCTAAGAACACGACTTTCGAGGGCAAGAAGGTTGTTATTTCGGGCAGCGGAAACGTCGCTATTTATGCGGCGGAAAAAGCCGCTCAGTTTGGGGCGAAAATCATTGCCCTCAGTGATTCCGGCGGGTATATTCACGCACCGGAAGGGGTGGATTTAGAGTTGGTCAAGCAAATCAAAGAAGTTGAGCGCGGCAGAATCAGCGAATATGTCAAACGCAATGACGGCGCGACCTATCACTCGGATTCAAGTGTGTGGAGTCTGCCTTGCGATATCGCGCTTCCGTGTGCTACCCAGAATGAAATCTTGAAAGAGCATGCCGAACTCTTAATTAAAAATGGGTGTAAGATTGTCGCTGAGGGTTCGAATATGTCTGCGTCAATCGATGCCACCGAACTGTTCATCAAAAGCGGGGTTTATTTTGCGCCCGGTAAAGCCGCAAATGCGGGTGGGGTTGCTGTTTCGGCACTGGAAATGGCTCAGAACAGCTCACGAATAGTCTGGTCTTTTGAAGAGGTGGATTGCCGCCTTCGTACGATTATGCACGACATCTACACTAACAGTTGTAACGCCGCACAACGTTACGGAATGAAAGGCAACCTCGTTGCCGGTGCGAACATTGCCGGGTTCGAGAAAGTCGCCGAAGCTATGCTTTATCAAGGGGCGGTATAATCAGTCAGAGGAGCGGGGTATTACACCCTTGCTTTCAATAAAAATCGTAATAATTAATCTTTAGGAGGAAAAACTAATGAAAAACGTAACTGTTTCTATGGGGAAACCAATCACTGCGCCGGTGCTCGTTCCGGTGGAACACAAGTCCACGCCGATTTGCATCAATGACCCGTTTATGGTAGACGGAGTCTGCTACAAAGTTACCGCGATGTCGTTCGGGACGGCGCATGGTGCCGTTTTCGTCGAAGATGTTGATTCGGTGGATGTCGCTACCGTGGGGGAAGCCCTCGGAACGCATAAACTCTTCCCGCAGGGGGCGAGTATCGTCTTCGTTCAAATGGCGGAAGGCAATCCGAAACCGACAATCAAGGCGCGGGTATGGCAGTATGGCGAAGGGGAAGTCTTGTTCACCCCCGAATCTGCTTGTGTTGCGGGTACAGCGGCTATGATGCTGCAAAAGACCCTTTTCGGTGAGGTAGAAGTTTCGATGGGGTCACACACCTTGATGGTTAAGAAAGAGCGTAATGACGGTGAAATTCTGCTGGAATTCGGCAGGTACAAATTGTTGAAAGCCGGGGAAAATCCTGAAAATCCTATAGTTATGGCAACTTCCGGTGAAAAAGACTTTTTCGATTACGGAATGTTGATTGCGGTGTAACTCCGCTCGAAAAGTCTTGTCTAATCGGGCAAAGCCCGATTAGGACTTTTCTCACTCAAATGGCTCTGTGTCGGTTAAGTTGCAACTTATCGTGCAACTTAATATAACTTTACAAGAAAGGGCGTGCGTGTTATGATTCAGAAGGAAGAGTTGATTTCTTATCTTGAGGATTTGTCTTGTCTTACGCTTTCGTCGGATGAAAAGGTGCGGTTGCCCGGGGAGTTGGAGAAGATTCTCGGCGGCATGGCTAAACTGAGCGAATTGGATACGGTCGGCGTTGACGAGCGCAGTCACCCTTTTGATAATGTCAACGCCTTCCGTGAAGATATCGTCAACGATTCTTTCGAGCGTGAGCTTATTTTGCGAAACGCGCCGAATCGCAGTGACGAAGCCTTTATTGCGCCACCACCGCATTAATTAAGAATTAAATGAAGTAGGGAGAGCCGGGGAATGGAAAACGTCGTTAAACGTTATTACGTAGAGAAAAAACCGGGGTTCGATTTACCGGCGAGGAAATTGCAATCCGAGTTATCGAAGTTTATGGGATTGCCGGAAATCGAGATTCGACTGTTCAATCGCTATGATGTGCAAGGGGTTGCGGCGGAAAAACTTTCGGAGGTAGTTAATA
>WRKZ01000041.1 GCA_009777835.1 Oscillospiraceae bacterium
GAAGGTCTACTTGGCTTTTAACACACTTGTTTTCGATGATGAGTTAGCGCAGGTTCGCGAATATATTTCGAGTGTGGCGGACTGCGGAATTGACGCTGTAATTATTCAGGACTTGGGGGTTGCGGCAATCGTTCGCGAAATAAGCCCGAATTTACCGCTTCACGCTTCCACCCAGATGACGGTGACAACCGTTTCGGGGGTGCAAATCCTAAAGAAAATGGGGTTTAGTCGGGTTGTTCTCGCGCGGGAGTTGTTGCGGGAAGACCTACGGCGAATTGTTGCCGAAGCAAACCACATAGGAATCGAGACCGAAGTGTTTGTTCATGGGGCGCACTGCGTTTCGGTAAGCGGTCAGTGTTATATGAGCAGTCTGCTCGGTGGGAGCATTGCCCGCAGCGGGAATCGCGGTGCTTGCGCCCAGCCTTGCAGATTAGGCTATAAAAGTGAAAATTCAGATTTGAATAAATCCAATCTGAATTTAAATAACTATTTAAATAACTATTTAAATAACTATAGTGATGGTCATTTGCTTTCGTTAAAAGACCTGTCTCTAATCCCGCATATTCGTGAATTGCGTGATATGGGGGTGAATTCGCTTAAAATCGAAGGTAGAATGAAACGCCCGGAATATGTTTTCGTTGCGGTGGAGTCTTGCCGAAAAGCATTAGACGGAGAAGCCCCCGATATGGATTTATTGCGCAGCATATTTTCGCGCTCGGGTTTTACCGATGGTTATTATACCGGGGACTATGAGTCTCTTCAGGGAATACGAACTAAAGAAGACGTTCTGGATTCGGCGAAGGCATTGAAAGAAATCAGTGGTAGGCTCAAAACCCCGGCTAAAAGATACGTGGTGGATTTTCATTTGCGGGTAAAGCCGGGCGAAGAAGTCAGGTGTTCGGCTTTTTTGAGGGGAGAAAGTCTTTCCGTTGAAGTGAGCGGTGAGGTACCGGAAGAGTCACGCGGGAAGTGCGTTACCGAGGAATTGGCGGTCTCCCAACTTTCGAAATTAGGCGGTACTGTTTTTGAAGCGGGAAAAATCGTGTGTGAAATCGGACCGGGATTGATGCTGAAAACGTCACAGCTTAATCAATTGCGGAGGGAGTTAATCGACAGACTCACCTGCGAAATCACGGAATTTCATAAAAGGAACAGGATATGAAAAACATCGAACTTCTTGATAAGAGCGTGTATGAATTGATTGCGGCGGGTGAAGTAATCGACCGACCTGCTTCGGTTGTGAAGGAATTAATTGAAAACTCCATTGATGCCGGTGCGAGTTCGATTACCGTTGAGATTAAAAACGGCGGGATTTCTTTTTTGCGAATCAGTGATGACGGTGCGGGAATCCCATTTGAACAGTGTCCCATGGCATTTTTGCGCCATGCGACCAGCAAAGTCCGAAAAGCGGAGGATTTAGTCGGCATTTCTACAATGGGATTCAGGGGAGAAGCATTGGCATCGGTTGCGGCAGTTGCGCGGGTGAGTCTTCTTACTAAAACGGCGAATTCCCTTGAAAACATGGGTGCTTCTTATAAAATAGAGGGCGGTGTTGAAATCGAGCATACCCGTGCGGGCTGTCCTGACGGAACTACTATTATAGTAAGGGATTTGTTTTTCAATACGCCGGCGCGGTTGAAATTCCTTAAAAAAGATGTTAGCGAGGGGAATTACGTACAGTCGGTATTAGATAAGGCGGCGTTGATTAATCCGCAGATTGCTTTTCGGTTTATTCGTGATAATAAACTTGTTCGGGTAACTCCCGGGGACGGAAAGACCTATTCGGCTATGTACGCAATTTTCGGGAAGTGTTTCGCGCAGAGTATGTTACCGGTGGATTGTTCTCAAAACGGAATTCATGTTAGCGGATATGTTTCCGCACCGCTTTTTTGCAGAAGCAATCGGGCTTTCCAGAATTTCTACGTCAATTCGCGGTATGTTCGGAATTCGACCTGTATCGCCGCATTGGAAGAGGGGTACAGAAACAGTGTCATGACAGGGAAGTTCCCTGCTTGTGTGTTGAATATAACGCTCAATCCCGCCGATACCGATATTAATGTTCACCCGGCTAAGACCGAGGTTAGGTTTGCGCAGGAACGTGTGATTTTCAGTGCGATAAACGTTGCGGTCAAAAATGGAATTCTGAATAGTATGCAAGATTCACAAGTTGAGTCGGTCTCGTATGAATCGGGAGAAATGCCCGTCAGAATCCCGGAGACGCTTACTTTGAACTCACCTAAAACCGAGTACAGCATCAGTTCGACATCGGCTCAGCCTGAACCGCTTCGGATTCAAGTTGAGTACAAGCATTTGAATCCGGATTCGTTTATCAGACGTGAGAAATCGGCGAATCCTGTAAGTTTCGAGCGTGCTTGCTTTGAAGAAGATTACGGTTCGGGTGCTGATTTTCGTGTTATAGGCGAATTGTTCTCTACGTATATAATGTGTGAACAAGGGGACGAGTTGGTCTTGATTGATAAACACGCCGCCGATGAGCGGCTTCGATTCGAACGATTAAAAAAACGCTTGCGCTCGGATTCGCAATTCTTGATTGAGCCGATTGACGTTCGAATTGATGTGGAAACCTTCGATTTTGTATCGGGGGCGGTTGACGATTTGGAACAAATCGGCTTGAAGATTGATTGCGAAGAATGTGAGGATTCTCAGTTTGTTCGTGTGAAAGCGATGCCGCTTGTTATCGGGAATTCGCCTAAACACGCCGAAGAGTTGCTTGTTTCAATCGCTGATTCACTCAAGTCTGCCGAGAAGATTTCTCTGGGGAGTTTGAGTGTAGTTGATGAAATCGTGCATAGAATTGCTTGTCGTTCTGCCGTGAAAGCGGGTGACAAATCCGACGCTTTAGACTTGAAACAGTTGGCGGAGCGGGTGATTTCAAAATTGGATTTGCGGTATTGTCCGCATGGCCGCCCCATCTGCGTTAGAATGTCAAAGAAAGAGTTCGAGAAGAAATTTAAAAGAATGTGCTAAAATAATTATGAGGTAAAGCGGATAAAAACGGAAATCATGAACAAAATAAAAATTATAGTCGTGTGTGGGGCGACTGCTACAGGAAAGACCCGATTAGCGGTTGACATTGCCGATAAATTCGGTGGTGAAGTCATCAACGCTGATTCCATGCAGGTTTATCGGGGAATGGATATTGCTTGCGCCATGCCGGACGATTCCGAGCGAAAGGGAATCCCGCATCATCTTTTCGGAATCCGTGAGGCAGAACAAGTTTTCTCGGTCGCCGAATGGTTGGGATTAGCGCGGGAGAAAATCGCCGAGTTAGCCGCGAAATCTGTACTTCCTGTTGTGGTCGGCGGGACGGGGTTGTACATCTCTTCGTTGGTTGAGCATATTGTGTTTGATGAACACGGACAGAACAAGGAATTCCGTGAAGAAATGTATAGATTAGCACAAACCCGCGGGAATTCGTATTTGTGGGAACGGCTAAAGAAAGTCGAGCCTGAAACCGCCGAACGTCTTCACGAGAATAATTTGAAGCGGGTAGTCCGTGCGTTGGAAATGTATGAAGTTTCGGGGGTGAAATCGGGGGAACGTTTACGGCAGAGCAGAGAAGAAGCTTCGCCCTTTGAAGCGTTGATGCTCGGCATTGATTTCAATGACAGAAAAGTGTTGTATGAACGTATTGAGCGGCGAATCGATGTGATGTTGGATAACGGATTAATCGAGGAAGCGCGGAATAATCCGGTTTTGTTGACACCGGGCTCGACCTCTGCCCAGGCAATCGGACATAAGGAACTTCTTCCGTTTTTGAAGGGTGAATCGTCGTTGGAGTCGTGTGTAGAAATGCTCAAGATGAAAACCCGAAACTATGCGAAACGGCAGTTGACGTGGTTTCGCAAGCGCGAATGTATTAATTGGTTGCACATGAATGATATTACAGAATACGCTTGTATCCTTGAAAAAGCGAAGTTTCTCGCCGAAAATTTCTTGAGATAAACTTATGAAAGTAAAAAATTTAAAGATTCTGTAAAAAAGTATTGAAATTATTTCTGTATTATGTTATAATAGGGGTGGTCGAAAGGGGTGGTCTAAATGGCGAGAGAGATTAATTTGCAGGACGTTTTTTTGAATCAAGTCAGGAAAACCAATATCCCTGTGACGGTCTATATAACCAACGGATTCCAATTTAAGGGGTTGGTTAAAGGGTTTGACAATTACACCGTTATTCTTGACACGGAAGGTAAACAGAACCTGATTTACAAGCATGCGATTTCCACAATCACTCCGCTTAAATCGGTTTCGGTTCTGGATGCTGCCAAAAACGCTCAAAATGACCAAAATTAAGGAATGATGCAAATGAACAATCCCAACGTCGTCGGGCGAAATCAAGGGAAGCAACCCAATAGGGGAACAAACAGGAGTTCGAAAAAAGCCAGGGGATATACGATTACAGTGGCTGTAGTCGGTGTCTTGTTTGTTACTTTTTTCCTGCTTACTTTTGTGAGCCAGTTGGTCAATCGTTTTTATAAGCCGTTACGAACTGAGTTCGCTTTGTATTATGAGGATGTGGATTCTGTCTTGTTCAAAGGCGTGTTTATTCGCAATGAACGCCAGATTACCCCCGACGGGTTTGCGGGATTCGTGAATAATCCGTCATACGGGGTTGTATCTTACACTAATCGGTGCGGCGCGAAGTTGTCTATAGATTCGGTTATTGCCGTGGTTTACTCGGATGAGTTGCAAATCGCAAATCGTAAAAAAATCGAACAACTGCAGGAGCAGATTGACGCACTGGTTGATTCCGAACGGTTTATAGGAATGCAGTCTGAAGGTGAAGTTCAGAGCGATGCGCAAATCGGGGCTTTTGCCGAATTACTTGCGGATTCTCATTTACAGATTCTGAAAAGTATCAGCGAGGGCGATTACGAGAAGGCTTCGAGTTATAAGAATGAGTATTTGAGTTTGCGGGGTAAAATTGACGCTTCGAGGAAGACAGCCGAAGAAATCGTTTCGGGTACGGGATTAGAGGAGCGGATTGACCAACTCCAACATCAGAAAAGACAACTTGAGGGGACTCTGCGAAGTAGCTTGCAGGAGGTAAGGACTTCCGAGCCGGGATATTTCGTGAATAACGCAGATGGCTATGAATCGGTGTTGACGTTCGATAATGCCCTTGATGTAAGCGGTGAGTTTATCCGAAGTGTGATTGATAATCCTACCCTTTCGGTTAATCCGAATGTTGCAGGAAAGCTAATCGACGGTTACAGATGGAGAATGGCTGCAATCGTTCCTACCGATAGGACTATGGGGATTTTTGTGGGTTCATCGGTTAATCTGAGAATCGGTACTTATTCCAGAACGGTCAGCGCAGAGGTCAAGGTTTCAAACGTTTTAGGCGATGGTACTACGTTACTGGTGTTTGAGTGTGAGTTGCTTGCCGAAGAGTTCGTGACTAAAAGGGTGTCGAGCGTTCGGTTGCTGTTGGACGATTATTCGGGAATCAGGATTCCGCAAAGTGCGGTGAGATTCGATGAAGAAGGTGTTCGCGGGGTTTATATCAGGAACGGTTCGGTGCTTGAATTCCGTAAAATCAATATGTTGCGTTCGGAAGAGGATTTTGTGATAGTTGAAAATACCGAACGTCCGGGGTATTTGCGGATTTATGACGAGGTAGTTGTTAGCGGTAAAAATCTGTACGACGGGAAGGTCGTGTGACATATGAGTACTCATCAAGATGTAATCGATAACTGTAAGTCGGTCATGGAGAGGGTGGAGAAGGCTCTTCAAAAAGCAGGACGAAATTTCGAAAGCGGAGACGGTGTTCGCATAATGGCGGTGACTAAAACCGTTGAAGTCGAGAGAGTTAATGCCGCGGTCGCTTGCGGGTTGAATTTGCTCGGTGAGAATCGAGTGCAGGAATTCCTTCAAAAATGTGACGGTTATTCAAAAGCGGCTGAAGTTCACTTTATCGGCGGATTGCAGACGAACAAGGTTCGGCAAATCATAGGAAAAGTTTCGCTGATTCAGTCGGTTGACCGTGAAAAGTTGGCACTGGAAATTGATAGACAGTCGGCATTGAACGGACTCAAGACAGATATTCTTTTAGAAGTCAACATAGCAGGGGAAGAGAGCAAGCATGGTTTTTCTCCGGATTCTGTTTTGGAATCGGCGCATAGAATCACAGAGCTTTCGAATTTGCGATTGTGCGGATTGATGACAATTCCCCCGATTGGGACTTATGATGAAAACGCAAAACATTTCGCAAAAATGCAGCGACTGTTCGAGGATTTGAAGTGTGCCGGATTTATGAGGGAGTCGGAGGCGGCTTGTGATACACTTTCTATGGGTATGTCCGGGGATTTTGAAGAGGCGATTCAGTACGGTTCGACGTTGGTCAGATTGGGGAGCGTTTTGTTCGGGGGCAGGAAGTGAATAATACCGGGTACTGATTCGGGGGAGCGTGAGATTTCGCTTTGCTTGAATCAGCGGGTATTCAAATAAATAAAAGGTATTAAAAAAGGAAAGGTAGGAAACTCAACATGAATGGGCTTAAATCGTTTATCGCAAGCATCACAAAGAAGGATAATTATGAAGTGGAGGACAATCTTGCTTTGGACAACAACTACGAAAACGAGTACGACAGCGAAATGATGTCGTCGAACACCGAAAAAAAGGTCGTGCGTATGGTAGAAAAAGTTAGGCATAACCTGCGTCTCTACAAACTTGAAGGTCACAACTGGCAGCAGGAGTCTAAAAAAGCAGCTAACGACCTGAAAAACGGGTATTCGGTAGTGGTCAATACCGAGAGTGCGAACAAAGACGCAGTCACCAGAATGGCTGATTTTTTGAGCGGTGTTACTTATTCTATCGACGGTAAGATAGTAAGGCTCGGAAATTCGTGGACGTTTGTTCCGGAGAATTGCGACCTTGGCGGCGATGTTTATGAGGAAGTTTCGTTTGAAGATGGTTTGTTCGGGTCTTAAGACGGGACCTTTTAAAAAGGCAAAAACGGCTTGAGTAGCGGGATTAGAGAATTTCGCTACTTAAAGTTGTTGTATTGAGGTGCAACGAAAGTAGTTGCGACTCTAAAAATTTTTCTGTAACCGAAAGGAAATCTGTATGGGTGCAAAAGAAATAGCTTCAAAGAAGTTTGAAATGGTGCTGAGGGGTTATAAAACGGATGAGGTAGAGGATTTTTTGAGGGATGTTTCTCTCGATTTTTCTCGTATGCAAAAAGAAAACGAAGAGCTCGAAAAAAAGTTGGAAGTGCTCGCCGATAAAATCCGTGAGTATCGCGAAGACGAAGATACGCTCAAAGACGCGCTCCTCGGGGCGCAAAGGCAAGGAAACGCACTGATTGCCGATTCTAAAAGGAAAGCAGCCGAGATAATTGAGGAGGCACAGTCGAAATCGGATTCAATTCTTAAAAAAGCGGAAGAGGAACGCCGTAAACTCCAAGAGCGCGGGGAGAATGAAATCGCCGCAGCGGGAGAAGAAGCGGCTTTGATTATCGAAACAGCGAAGAAACGCGCCGCCGATATTCAAAACGCGATGAATTTGCTTACCGACAATCAAAAAGAAGTTTTGCACAGGACTACCACCGAAATCGCCGAGTTTAAGCAGCGGGTGGTGGATAATTATAAGCAGCATATACAATCAATCGAGAAAATCAGTGAAGTCTGCGAGAATGAGTTCATCCGGGAAGCGTTGAAGAGTTATTCCGGTGAGCCTAAACTCAAAGAATATATACCCGAACCGCGGGAAAACGGCAGAGAAAACAATCGAAATAACAGAAACCGCAAGAGAAACGAACAACATAATCAAAACAAGCAGAAACCCGGCGGTAATAACGCTAATTCGGGAAACAACGGTAATAACGGGGACGATGCACGGAAATTCGAGATAGATGTGGATGAATTTGCCGGCGAACACGGTGAACCGCGGGATGACGAAGTCATCGGCATGAAGTTGGATGCGATTCTTGCTTTGAGCAGTGAAACGAGTGATTTAGCCGCCCTGTCTGCGCTTGACGCGGGAGACACGGGGGAGGTTGCGGCTTTAGCTTCTAAAACCGATGTCAGAAAGACTAACGAGATTTTTTTCGATAAAAACACGATGGCTAAATCCAAATCTAAATAGAAAGTAAAAAGGGGTCATTAACAATGCAACAGGATTTCAAATCCACGCTTAATATGCCGAAAACCGGTTTTCCTATGCGGGCGAATCTGTCTGAAAGAGAACCGTTGCGCCTTTCCGATTGGGAGAAGAACCGAATCTATTATAAATTACAGGAAAAGAATTCAAAGGAATCCCGCAAGAAGTACATTCTTCATGACGGGCCGCCGTATGCTAACGGTAATATTCACCTCGGTACGGCTTTGAATAAGACTTTGAAAGACATCATAGTCAAGTATAAGGTTATGAGCGGGTTTGATTCACCATACATTCCCGGATGGGACTGTCATGGGCTTCCTATAGAATTGAAAGCGGTTAAGCAACTGAACTCCGACAATCAAGAAAAGATTTCCCCGGTTCGGATTCGTAAAGAATGTCGTGACTTCGCCATGTCATGCCTTGATGAGCAAAAGGCGCAGTTTAAGCGTTTGGGGGTCTGGGGGGATTTTGATAATCCGTATGTTACGATTGCCCCGGATTTTGAGGCGAGACAAATCGAGATTTTCGGTGAGATGTACAAGAAAGGCTACATTTATAAGGGACTTAAGCCGGTTCATTGGTGTGCCGACTGTAAGACTGCGTTAGCCGAAGCTGAAATCGAGTATAAAGATGATGAATGTTACTCGGCATTCGTGAAGTTTCCGGTTACGGATGATAAGGGCGTTTTCGCGAATGTTGACGGCATCGATTTATCTAAAACCTATTTCGCAATTTGGACGACAACTATTTGGACACTTCCGGGAAATCTGGCGATTTCGTTAGGCCCTGAGTATGAGTATACTTTTATAAAGACCGGGGGAGAATTTATTCTCGTTGCGAAGGAACTAGCCGAAAAGGTCGCCGAATCATGCAATATCACCGATTATGAGTTAGTCGGTAGCTATAAAGGTAAAGAACTTGATTTAATCGAGACGGCGCACCCATTCCTTAACAGGAAGTCGGTTGTTATTGTGGGAAATCACGTAACGCTTGAAAGCGGAACCGGGTGTGTTCACACTGCGCCGGGATTCGGCGTGGAAGACTATGAGGTTTGCGGTTCTTACAAGAATTCTGATGGTTCACCCATGTTTGAGATTATTGTTCCCGTGAATGAAAACGGTATAATGACGGCTGATTCCGGCGATTTCATAGCGGGATTGACCACCGATAAAGCGGGTAAGCCGATTGCGGCACGCTTGGAAGAGGCGGGCTTGTTGCTCGGCATTGAAAAATTGGTTCACTCTTATCCGCATTGTTGGAGATGCAGAGAGCCGATTATCTATCGTGCGACCGACCAGTGGTTCTGCGCGGTAAATAAATTCTCGACTGAGACAATCCGCGAAGTCGAGGCTACGAAGTGGATTCCCGAGTGGGGTAAGGACAGAATGTTAAACATGGTAAAAGACAGAAGCGACTGGTGCATTTCACGTCAGCGAAGATGGGGAGTTCCTATCCCGATTCTGTATTGCGGTGATTGCGGTAAGGAAATCATCAACGAACAGACAATCGCGGCGATTTCTGCGTTGTTTAGGGAAGAAAGCTCCGATGCTTGGTACGCGAAAGAGCCGGCGGAGTTTCTGCCGTCCTCCCTCAAGTGTGAGTGTGGATGCGGTGCCGATAAATTCACGAAAGAGCTTGATATATTCGATGTTTGGTTCGATTCCGGCTGTACTCATGCGGCGGTTTTAGAGCAACGCGACGAATTGGAATCCCCGTGCGACCTGTACCTGGAGGGTGCAGACCAGTTCAGGGGGTGGTTTCAGTCTTCGCTGTTGACGAGTGTTGCCGCATATGGTCGCGCGCCGTACAAGGCGGTCTGCTCGCATGGTTGGATTGTTGACGGTAACGGCGAAAAGATGTCGAAATCCAAAGGAAACGTTATCCTCCCCGAAGAAGTCATAAATAAATACGGGGCAGATGTTCTGCGCTTGTGGGTGGCTTCCCTCGATTATCATTCGGATATTCGTGTGTCGCATGAGATGTTGGCGCAGTTGTCGGAAGTGTATCGAAAAATCCGTAACACGGCTCGGTTTATACTGGGAAACCTCTGTAACGGTGAGGGGTTCAACCCTGATTCCGATACAGTCGAGTCGGGCGAGTTGGTCGAGTTGGATAAGTGGGCATTGCTCAAGTTTGATGAGTTGATTGAGAAGGTTCTCAACGCTTATGAAGAGCTGGATTTTTATCGGGCTTATCACGCTTTGAATCATTTTTGCGTTGTCGATATGTCGAGTTTCTATCTCGATATAATCAAAGACAGGCTTTATTGTGAAGGAGAGAAATCGTTGTTGCGGCGTTCAGCGCAGACGGTTATTTATCACATTTTAAGCGGATTAGTTCGATTGGTCGCACCGATTATCTGCTTCACTGCCGAAGAAATATGGGAAGAACTTCCTAAAAAGTCCACCGATGATTTGACGAGTGTGGTGTTCAATTCAATGCCGGAAAAATCGGGTGTTGAGGTGAGTGATGAATTCGTGCAAAAGTGGGAAAAAATTCGTGAAATCCGTGAGAGTGTTCTGGCGGCGTTGGAAATCAAACGTAACGAGAAGGTAATCGGTAAATCGCTTGAGGCGAAGGTGATTCTCCGCACGAATGAGGATTTGAGCGGTGTTTTCGCCGAGTTGGCTGCTGCGTGTATAGTATCGCAGGTCGAATTGCAGAGCGGCGGGGAAACGCTTGAAATCACCGTTGAGAAAGCGGAAGGCGAGAAATGCGCAAGATGCTGGATTTACAGCGAGAAAATCGAAGAGGGACTTTGTGAGAGGTGTAGCGGAGTTGTTAAATCTTAAGAGCCGTAAAGCGGCATTTATTGCGATTATCATTTCCGCATTGTTGGTGGGAATCGATATTCTGACTAAATGGCTGGTTGTCAAACACATTGATTTGGGAAGTTCTGTTCGCGGGCTCCGAATAGGTAGTTTAGAGTTGGTAAACTTCACCTATATCCGCAATTATGGTGCGGCGTTCGGGGTTTTGCGCGGGATGACGAGTTTCTTGATTTTGTTTGTGAGTTTGTTTTTAATCGGTACGATTGTGGTTTTGTTCTCGGGCAGAATCAAATCGAAATGGACAATTGCGGCACTGGCATTAATCATCGGCGGCGGTACCGGTAATCTGGTTGACAGAATCCGTCTGGGTTACGTGATTGACTTTATTGAACTTCGATTTATTCAATTCGCAATATTCAACTTTGCGGATATGTGTGCGGTGGTTGGGGCTTCGATGTTGTTCATTATGGTAGTTGGAGATGAAATCAGAGAGTACCGGGTGAAAAAGGCGTGTGAGTTTGCAGACGAGGCTTTGCCCTCCAACAGAAAAGAAGAGCAGGAAGAAAAAACGTCCGAAGAATCGCACGAAAATCCGGAAGAAAAAGGCTTCAACAGTGAATACTAAAGAGAAAAAAACAAACGACTACAGAATCAAGGCAGAATTAAGTGAGCGTTTAGATAAGTTTTTGAGTGTGAATATCCCGGAATTGACTCGGTCGGCGGCTACTGCGCTTATCGAGTCGGGTGGGTGTACGGTAAACGGAATAGTGACGGCTTCCAAAAAGCTGATTGTTAAAATCGGTGATGAGGTTGTCTTGAATGTTCCCGAACCGGAACCCGCCGTTTTTCTTCCGGAGAATATTCCGCTCAATATTTGTCATGAGGACGATTCCCTGATAGTCGTTAACAAGCCGAAAGGCATGGTTGTACATCCCGCCTCCGGGATTTATACGGGTACGCTTGTGAATGTCTTGATGTTCCACTGCGGGGGGTCACTTTCGGGTATTAACGGGGTGATTCGCCCGGGAATCGTTCACAGAATTGACAAGGACACAAGCGGACTGCTTGTAGCCGCAAAAAATGATGCGGCGCACTTATCCCTCGCCGAGCAATTGAAAGAACACACCATGACCCGCGAATACGAAGCAGTGGTTCACGGGCGGCTCAAGGCGGAAACCGGGACGGTGAACGCCCCAATCGGGAGGAGTGTCTCTGACAGAAAGAAAATGTGTGTCACGACAAAAAACGCACGAGAAGCAGTCACCCATTATGAGGTAATAGGGTGGTATGATTCTTTTACACATTTGCGCTTAAGGCTCGAAACAGGTCGAACCCACCAGATTCGTGTGCATATGGCTTATATCGGGCATCCGGTCGCGGGGGATTTTGTTTACGGTAATCGAAAAGCTTGTAAATTATCGGAGTTGTTCGGGCTGGATTCACAGTGTCTCCATGCACGGAAGTTGGGGTTCGTTCACCCGAAGTCGGGAGAGTATGTTGAGTACAACAGCGAATTGCCCGAATATTTTTTGAAAGTTTTGGAGGTTCTGAATGAAATTCAGTAAAATGCTGTTAATCACCGATGCTGACGGTACACTTCTGACCGATGATAAGCGGATTCTATCATCCGATAAAGTCGCAATCTCGAAGTTTATTCAAAATGGCGGATTGTTTACGGTCGCGACAGGGCGAGGGGTGGCTTTAGCACGAGCAGTCACGGACGAACTGGGTGAGTTGCTTAAAATCCCCGCCGTAATCTTCAACGGGGCGGCGGTTTACGATTTCAATGCGGGAAATTTCTTGTGGAAGTGTAGCCTCAACAAGAAGAGCAGGGAATACATCGAGAAAATCATGGATGTTTTCCCCGACATAGGTATGGAGATTCTCATTGATGAGCAAATTTACGTTCCGCGCAGTAATGAGTATGAAGAAGCCCATATAGCTTACGGTAAGATTGAACCGATTCGGTGTCGCTACAGCGAAATTCCGCAGGGGGAAGAAAACGGATGGGTGAAGGTGCTTTTCGTGGATTCACCCGAGAAAATCGATGGTATGATTGAATATGTCGTGGCTAATCCCTGTGAATCCATTCATGCGGTACGTTCCGGGCCGATGTTCTATGAATTTCTGCCGCAGGGGATTAATAAGGGGGTTGGGTTCAAAAAACTACTCGAACTGACCGACCTGCGCGATTACTATATAATTGCGGCAGGGGACTACATGAACGACCACGAAATGCTGCAAATGGCGGATTTAGGGGTGGCAGTCGAAAATGCGGAAGATGTTATAAAAGAGTCGGCAGATATAGTCGTGTGTGATAACAACAGCGGAAGTATCGCCGCAATATTGGAATATCTGGAAAATCTTGAGTAATAATTAACAGAATCCCCCGAATAATTCGATTGAATTATTCGGGGGATTGCTATTTTTATTATTTCCGTTTTCTTTTACACGCTGCGATTCCCGTGATCCCCGCGGCAAGTATAGCAGGGATTACATTCAGCATAACGCCGCCTTTCGGGGTGGTGTTTCCCGAAGTAGGAGTCGTAGTCTCGCCGGGAACGGTCGGAATGTAGTCGGGGTCGTTCGCGACCACACCGTAAAGGCTGAAAGATTTCGCCGTGAACGAGATTTCGCCCTCTTCTTTGTCGTAGGTGTGTTCCAACCGGGTCAATTCGCCGGAATGTTTCTCGTAGATAATTCCCAATCCTTCGAGATTTTTCAAGACTTCACCGTTTAGGGTGAGTTTCAATTCGACATTATCTTTCTGCGGGTCGTAAATAAGCGGTTTGCCGTTTTCGTCAAGCATAGTCGAACCGTCATCATTGTGTCTCACCAAGGTGATGTCGTACAGCACGATTAATTTCTTGACTTCGTCGTTGTCTGCGAAGATGAACGCCGAAAGGCTCGATGTGAATCTGTTGTAATCTTCCTGCGCGACTTCATTATCATCGGGATTCACGATAATTACCATGACCCCCCACGGCAATCCCTCGATTGTTAAGGTTATGCCCGAATCATCGCCGCCGTCACCGCCGTTCGGGCCGGGAACTACGATTTTTAACGGTGGTTGGGTCTCTACAGAATTAGCGGACGTGGACGATGTAGCCGCAGTGGCAGTGGCAGAATCGGTTGTTTGTGCCGAAGCCGCCGTCGTAATCACCGTTACAGGTCGTGAAGTGGTGTTTGCCGTTGTGGCAGCCGTTTCGGGAGGGGTTGATTCGCTTGTCGCGGTCGTTTCGTAAGTAGCCGTAGTATCCAAAGTGACTGTAGTGACGGAAGTGACCGTAGTCCTCGAAGTGACCGTAGTCCTCGAAGTGACTGTAGTACCCGAAGTGACTGTAGTACCCGAAGTGACTGTAGTACCTGAAGTGACCGTAGTCTCGGAAGTGGCTGTAGTTTCGGAAGTTGCCGTAGTTTCAGAAGTTGCCGTAGTCTCGGAAGTTGTTTCGCTTGCCGTTGTTGATTCGGGTGTTGTCGTGGTCTCATTCGTTGTAGTTGGTGGGGTGGTGGTAGAGAATGTAGTCGTAGTCGTTTCGGTAGTCGTAGTTGCTTCGGTAGTCGTGGTTGTCGGAACCGCCCGCCATCTCGCCGTGAGGGTGATGTCTTCGCTGATATTATCAATCACCGTCCCAACGACAATGTTACCGGAATACCCGCTCCCCGAAATAGTCCATCCGTTGAAGGTGTACCCGCTTCGTCGGAAGCCGTTGTTTGGCGGATTATTCGGCGGTATCGTGAAACTATCCCCCGCCTCAACCTCTATGTCCGCCATAGTACCGGTGGCGTTGGACGCACCTCCGCTGAAAGTAATGGTGTAGGTAGTTTCTTTCATTTGCAATATATTCTTGAACACCGGGAGGACACCGCCACCTTTATTAACAGGCTGTTTCTCGAAGTGCCAAATGTGCAGGCAC
>WRKZ01000042.1 GCA_009777835.1 Oscillospiraceae bacterium
GGGGTCACGCGGCTGGTTCGATTGGATGAGCGTACCCACGCCCTCGAACTCTGGCACGGGCCGACTGCGGCATTCAAGGACATGGCGTTACAGATTATGCCGCGTATGATGCGGGTTTCGAGCGATAAAGGCCCGCCGATAAAGAAGATTCTGATTCTGGTGGCAACCTCCGGCGATACGGGGAAAGCCGCGCTTGAGGGCTTCAAGGACGTACCCGGCATCGAAATAGCCGTGTTCTATCCCGAAGAAGGGGTCAGCGAGATTCAAAGACGGCAGATGATTTCCCAAGAAGGGGATAACGTTCATGTGTTCGCAGTTAAAGGAAACTTCGACGATTGCCAGAACGCGGTGAAGGAAGCCTTCAACGATACCGAATTGTTGGGTTTGGCGAAACAAAAGAGGATTATGTTCTCCAGTGCGAACTCCATCAACTGGGGCAGGCTCTGCCCGCAGATTGTGTACTACATTTCGGCATATGCCCGGATGCTCAGGGATAAGATTGTCCGTCCCGGGGTTCCGATTAACATCTGTGTCCCGACCGGGAATTTCGGGAATATTCTGGCGGCATATTACGCTAAACTGATGGGTGTTCCTGTCGAAAAGTTGATTTGCGCCTCCAACTCCAACAAGATTCTTACCGATTTCATCAATACCGGGGTTTATGACCGAAATCGTGAGTTTCATGCGACTATTTCGCCGTCCATGGATATTCTGGTTTCGAGCAATGTGGAACGGCTTCTGTATCATCTGACCGGCGGAAACGACGGCTTGATTAAAGAGTGGTTCGGCTCGCTCAAAGAGACCGGAAGGTTCGAAGTTGACGATAATGTCAAGGCTAAACTGAAAGAACTCTTCCATGCGGGTTGGTGCAGTGAGGAAGACACGTCGGATACCATTAAGACCGTGTTTAACGAGCACGGATACCTCATGGATACCCACACTGCAGTGGCGTATAAAGTGTTGCAGGATTTCAATGGCGAATTCGGTAAAAGGCGTGTGAAAACGCTTATCACCTCCACGGCGAATCCGTATAAATTCAGTGAGTCGGTCTACCGTTCGATTTACGGGGACGTGAAGAAATTCGGTGATTTAGAGAATCCGCCCGAGTTGGAGGACGATTCGGAGATAGCCGAGGAGGTAAACGAGGAGATAATCGAGACGCACGAAAACGAATATCAGCCCGATTTTGCTCCCGCTTCGGAAGACGGCAACGGTTCGGAACCGGATGAAATGCAACCCCACCTGAGATTATCGCGGGAAATCACCGAGGAAGACATCATGTTCAGGCTTGAACAGCTTACCGGGTTACGTATTCCCAATACAATAGACGACATTTGGTATAAAGAACCGCGATTCGACCAAATCCTCGACAAAAGCGAGATTAAAGCGACGGTAGCGAATCTGTTGTAAAAGCAAAAGAATATAAAAATTTTTGTAATGTAAAAAGGAAGGGAACAAAATGGAAATCATTTCGAACACTAAGACGGAGCTTAATACAGTCGAAGTTCAATTTAACATAGACGGCGATAACTTCGAGAAGGCTATTCAGATGGCGTTTCTGAAGAAAAAGAAGAACATCTCTATACCGGGGTTCCGTAAAGGAAAAGCCACCCGTAAGATGATTGAGTCTACCTATGGGGAGGGTGTGTTCTACGAAGAAGCGGTTAATGAGTTGTATCGAACCTGGATTCCCAAAGTCGTGGATGAGCTTGGATTGCAAATCGTGGATTCTCCTACGGTAGAAGTGACCGAACTTACGAGAATCGACGGGGTAACTTTTAAGACGACTTTCACGGTTAAGCCGGAAGTGACAATCGAGGATTATAAAGGCGTAGAAGTCGAGATTGAATCCAAGGAAGTCACCGAGGAAGATATTGATAAAGAGATGGAGAAACTCATCGCCGATAACGCGCGGATTATTGATTCATCCGATACGCCGGTTAAAAACGGGGATATAATCAAGTTTGACTTCACCGGGTTCTGTGAGGATGAAGCGTTTGACGGCGGAACCGCCACCGATTTCGAGTTGGAAATCGGCAGCGGAAAGTTTATTCCCGGGTTTGAAGAGCAGATTGTCGGCAAGAACATAGGTGAGGATTTCGATGTGAACGTGGTCTTCCCGGAGGAATACCCTTCCGAAAGTTTGAAAGGCAAACCCGCACTGTTCAAGTGCAGAATCAACGAGAAATCGTCCAAAGAGCTTGCCGAGCTTGATGATGAGTTCGTAAAGGATATAAGTGAGTTCGATACAATTGCCGAGTTGCGTGAAGATGTCCGCGAGAAACTCGTCGAAAGCAACAAGGAAATAAGCGATATGGAGCTTGAGCGGGAGGTTGCCGAGAAAATCATCGGGTTGATTCAAGCGGAAATTCCGCCGGTAATGTTCGAAGACCGGGTGGACGAAGTCGCACGGGATTGGGCGTTCAAGTATAATATGAGTACCGATAACTTTGCGCGGTATTCGGGTATGTCTACCGAACAATATCGCGACGGTTTCCGTGAAATCGCCGAAAAGCAGGTTAAGTTCCGTCTTGCACTGGAGAGAATCGCCGAGCTTGAAGAAATCGCGGTAAGCGAGGAAGAGGTTCAGGCGGAGTACGATAAAATCGCTAAAGAAAACCGTATGAGCGACGAGAAAGTCCGTGAAATTGTTACGGCGGCTTCGTTGGAAAGCGACCTTAAGGCGGATAAAGCGTTAGACCTTATAAAAGAATCCGCGAAGATTACCTACAAAGTCCCCGAAGAAAAACCGGAGTAATATTAAACCGCAACAAATGTCTTGACATTTGTCGGTTTAATTCGCCAACTGCGTCGGTTGCCCCGCAGGGGCGAGACGCAGGGCAATTTTGAGCAACGAAAGTCACGAGCGGCTTTGCCGTGAGTGTCAAGACTTTCGTTGCGGAGCAATAAAAAGAAATAGAGGTAACGTTTATGAATTATAATCCGCAAATGGCACTTGTTCCGACGGTAATCGAACAAACGGGAAGGGGAGAGCGTGCGTATGACATTTATTCGCGGTTGCTAAACGACCGAATCGTCATGCTGCACGAAGATGTCAACCATATCACGTCGAGTTTGATTGTGGCGCAGTTGCTCTTCCTTGAAGGTCAAGACCCCGATAAGGATATTCACCTTTATATCAACAGCCCGGGCGGCTCAATCAGTGACGGAATGGCTATCTACGATACCATGAACTATATTAAGTGTGATGTCGCTACGATTTGTCTCGGTATGGCGGCTTCTATGGGGGCGTTTCTCCTTGCGGCGGGAACAAAAGGTAAGCGTTCGGCGTTGCCGAACAGTGAGGTTATGATTCATCAGCCGTTGATTCACGGTGGATTGTCGGGTCAAGCGAGTGATATTAAAATCCGGTCCGACCATATCATCAGCACTAAAGAGAAGATGAACGTTTTGCTTGCGGAAATGACAGGTCAGCCGCTTGAAAAAGTTCAGCAGGATACCGACCGCGATACCTTCATGACGGCTCAACAAGCCCTCGAATACGGAATCGTGGATAAGGTCATGGACAAGAGATAAGATTCCGGAAAATCCAAGAAAGGCGAACGGTCATAAATATGTTGAGATGTAATTTCTGCGGGAAGACAGAAAATCAGGTTGAACGTATGCTCCAGGGGAAAAGCGGGTACATTTGTGATAAATGCGTATGCACCTCTTTCCAGATGTTGTATGAGGAGCTTGCCGACGAGTTAGATTTTGTCTTACCGTCCGCACCGCAACAACCACAGGAAGAATATCGCAGTTTGTTACGAAGCGAATACGATATTTCGGATGTCCACAAGGGGGATTTCGTCAAACCTACCGAAGTCAAGAAAATCCTGGACAAGTATATTATCGGTCAGGAGGAAGCAAAACGAATCCTTTGCGTTTCGGTGTACAATCATTATAAGCGGATTTTTCATAATGAACACATTCACAATACCGATGACGATGTGGAAATCCAGAAGAGTAACGTTGTTTTAATCGGGCCGACGGGGGTGGGTAAAACCATGCTCGCCCAGACTTTGGCGCGGGTGCTTCAAGTACCGTTCGCGATTGCCGATGCTACGACGGTGACTCAAGCGGGATACGTGGGGGAAGACGTGGAAAACGTACTCCTGCGGTTGATTCAAGCCGCAAACTACAACGTCGAAGATGCCGAGAAGGGCATAATCTATATTGATGAAATCGACAAAGTCACGCGGAAGAGCGAAAACACTTCCATAACCCGTGATGTCAGCGGGGAAGGGGTTCAGCAGTCTCTGTTGAAAATAGTGGAGGGGACGATTTCCAACGTTCCGCCGCAGGGTGGCAGAAAGCACCCCCATCAGGACTTTATTCAGATTAACACCAAGAATATTCTCTTCATTTGCGGTGGCGCGTTTGAGGGGATGGAGAAAACAATCGCGACGCGGATTAATTCGTCGGCGTTGGGGTTCGGGGCGAGCGTGAAGACCTCAAAAGAGAAGTCGCAGGATAAAATAATGCACTCGGTCGAGCCGGAGGATTTAATCAAGTACGGGCTTATTCCCGAGTTAGTCGGGCGGCTTCCTGTATTGGCGATTCTTGATGAACTGGACGAAGATGCACTCGTCAAAATCTTGAAAGAGCCGAAGAACGCTATAATCAAGCAGTATAAGCATCTGTTCGCGCTTGACGGAATCGAATTCGATGTAGAAGATGAGGCACTCGTGACCATTGCACGCAAAACCCTCGAAAAGAAGACCGGTGCAAGGGGGCTTCGCACCATTCTTGAGGATTTGCTCGCCGATATCATGTTTGAATCACCGGGAGACGAAACCATTCGCAAAGTTGTAGTCACTGCGGATTTCGTGGAGGGCAAGAGCGAACTTCATGTCGAGAGGGGAGAACCGCGTAACGCGGATACCAAAGACACTCCTCCCGATATGCCGATATCGCTTCCGAAAAAAGCCAAGAAATCGAAGCCGGCAGGTTAAGGCTAAATCCCAAACAAGCTTAAAAAATTCCCTCTCGAAAGAGAGGGAATTTTTTAAGCTTGCTTTTACATCTACATTATCGAAATGCTCAATACCAG
Organism: Oscillospiraceae bacterium; assembly: GCA_009777835.1. Lineage (GTDB taxonomy): Bacteria > Bacillota > Clostridia > Oscillospirales > Ruminococcaceae > Ruminiclostridium_E. Next base: position 5,054 of record WRKZ01000042.1, read on the forward strand.
AGCCGCAAAGACGATTGAGACCATCGACATGAGTTTCAGCAGAATGTCCACCGCCGGCCCTGCCGTGTCCTTGAACGGGTCGCCGATTGTGTCGCCCACCACCGCCGCCTTGTGATTGTCAGAGCCTTTTCCGTCCAGATTGCCCGCTTCGATATATTTCTTTGCGTTATCCCATGCACCGCCCGAATTGTTCACGAAGAAAGCCAGTGAGAATCCCGTGACGAGACCGCCCGCCAACAAACCGACAACCCCGTTCACGCCCAGGAAAAATCCGGTTAAAATCGGTATTCCTATTGCGAGAACCGATGGAAGAATCATTTCCTTGAGTGCGTTTTTCGTGCAGATATCGACACAACTTGCATAATCGGGTTCGGTCGTACCTTCAAAAATCCCTTTGATTTCGCTGAACTGCCGCCGCACTTCGACCACGATTCCCTGTGCCGCACGGTTCACCGCACGAATGAGCAGTGCCGCAAACGTAAACGCAACCGCCGAGCCCATGAAGAGTCCTACGATTAAAGGCGGATTCGTTATGCTTAAATCCAGGACTTTGTTGCTGCCGGTTCGTGCGATAATCAACTCGACCTGTTCGACGTAGGCAATCAGAAGTGCCAGAGCGGTCAATGCCGCCGACCCAATGCAGAAGCCTTTTCCGGTTGCCGCAGTGGTGTTTCCCAATGAATCCAGTGCGTCGGTGCGTTCGCGTACTTCCGGAGGGAGTTTCGACATTTCGGCGATTCCCCCCGCATTGTCGGCGACCGGGCCGTAAGCGTCGGTAGCCAGAGTGATTCCGAGGGTTGACAACATTCCCACTGAGGAAATAGCGACGGCGTACATTCCCAGTGAGAATTGTCCGTCAATGTGACCGCCCGATACGAAGAAGCTTCCGATAATCGCCGCACCGGCAATGAGTGCCGGAACAAAGGTAGAGACCATTCCCAGTGAAATCCCGCCGATGACGAGGGTTGCCGTTCCTGTTTTAGTCGATTCCGCGAGGTTTTTCGTGGGTTTATACGCGTCGGAAGTGTAGTACTCGGTGACGAACCCGATGAGGTTCCCCGCGACAAGTCCTATCAAAATGGCGAAGTAAATTCCGATGTATTCCATGCCCAGGAAGTGGCGCACAAGGAAGAAAGAAGCGATTGCAATCACGATGGAGGAACTGTAGACCCCCCGCCGTAACGCCGCCAGGAGATTCAACTGGGTGGCTTTTTCTTTTGTGCGAACCAAGAAAGTCCCCAATATTGAAGCGAAAATTCCCACCCCCGCCATAACCACGGGAATCATTACCGCGGCAACTACGAGGTTTTCGTTTATTCGCATGAATGCGGCAACGGCGAGTGCGCAGGTCGCTACAATCGAACCGACGTAGGACTCATACAAGTCTGCGCCCATTCCCGCTATATCGCCCACGTTGTCGCCCACGTTATCGGCGATTGTTGCGGGGTTGCGCGGGTCATCTTCGGGAATCCCCGCTTCGACTTTACCGACTAAGTCCGCACCTACGTCGGCGGCTTTGGTGAAGATTCCTCCGCCCACCCTCGCGAATAGTGCCATACTCGATGCCCCCATCCCGAAGGTCAGCATCGCACTGGTTATATACTGGGTTCTCAGTGCGATTTCCGCAGCGGCTGCCGTTGTAAAGACATCGCTGTTAACCACTAGGAGTTCGGCTTCGGTTGCGAGTTCCGCTACCGCAGACGGAACGCTCGTATACCACCATTGCAGGAAATAGTACCAGATGCTTATGTCCAAAACCCCCAGCCCTACGACTGTCATACCCATAATCGTGCCGCTGTTGAACGCCACCCGCAGTCCCCCGTTGAGGCTGTTTCGGCAGGCATTCGCCGTGCGGGAGTTAGCGTAGACCGCCGCTTTCATGCCGATTATTCCCGCCAGACCCGAGAAGAACGCACCGGTAATGAATGCAAACGGTACGAAAACAGTCAGGAAGCCGAGTGCCGCCAGGATTCCGAGTAAAACCGTCATCACGATGAAGAAGATTGCCGCCGTGGAGTACTGCCGCTTCATGAATGCGTTCGCACCTTTGCGGATTGCCAGGGCGATTTTCTTCATTTGGTCGGTGCCTTCGTCTTGTTTCAGAATCCACCTGTATAGGACGAATGCGAAAATCAGTGCGCACGCCGCGCTAATCGGCGCGATGATAAACAGATTGTTCATAACTACTCTCCTTTTTGAATTTATTAATTTTTCAGAAGTTGTATTTATAGGGTGCGGCTGTCTATGAATACTTCCTCTTAATTTATATGTACTTATTTCCAGTATATCACAAAAAAAAGCCCCTGTCAAGCAGTTCGAAAATAAAAAAACAAGGGCTTTTTTCGTGAGATTTTCGTGATGTTTTTCACTTTTCCTTCAATTGTCGCAACACACTTTTGAGTTTTTCGGGGACGGGCAATCCCGCACCCGAGACGTTTTCCAGTATGCTAATCCCTTCATTCGCCAGGAGAAACGCCGTTACCGCCCTCCCTAACCGAAGAAAAGCTTTCTCCAATGTAAGTAAAGTTTAAGATTGAACATCGACCCCGCCGAAAACTCTCGTGAATGATTTCCCCGCAGAGAAGCGGCGTAAAAGTCATGTCTCCCTGCGTGATTTTCAAATCAAGTGTCATTGTAAGAGACCTCCCGACTCGACCTCTCTGTACTCCACCAACTTAATATCCGCGAAAATGTCCGAGCCTTCGCCCGCATCTTCGTAGGAATTAATGTGTGAAATCAAGGTGTTAATGTTGGTGGGGGCGTAAATCCTGCCGGAAGGACTTCGGCGCAGTATAACAAACCGAACCGGTTTGCCGGAATCCCTTAACGCCAATAATCGATGAAGGAGCAGCCACCCCCGAACGAATCCCGCACGATAAACCGCGAAGGGATAACGAATCTGCGGCAGAAGCGCGGTAAAGCTTACTTCAGCCAACCCGTTGGATTTGTGGAACACCAATTCCCCGCCTACCGCAGTATCGATTCGTTGAAATTGATTTCCGTATCTGATGTCGAGCCGTGACGGTGTCACCGGAAAATGCAGATTGCCTAAATAAAAATTATACATTCGTGTCCTCTCTTGATTTTCTCTCTTGATTTTTCTCTTGAAATTAAAACAGCCTCAAACCCTCCGCCGCCGAAGAAACCGCTTGTGCCAACTTCTCGCTGAACGCCGATAAGACCGAATCGGCATCTGCCGTTGTTGCACGGAACTCATTATAGGCATTGAAATTAACCGTCACGTTGGAGGATTTCACGCTTGAATCTTGATTGTTGAAAACGTCTCCCGCCCGGATTTCTTCTGCCCGATTAGCCGGATAAATCTCGTTAATCTCGTTAATTATGCCGGAGTTGCTTATATTACTCACGGTATTCTCTTCGCTAACTTCACTAACTTCACTAACTTCGCTGACAATATTTGATTGATTCAGCGAATTCGCTTCGTGAAAAACATGATTATTTTCGATATTCTCGAAATTCCCGAAATTCTCAGAAGCCTTGAAATTCTCGAAAGCCTCAAAATTATTCACGACAGAATCCCCGCCCTCGCTTTCATCGCCGAAAACGTGAGAATAATTCGAAACCCTCGTCTCATCGCCGAAAACCCGTGAGTTATCGACGTTGTTTGTCTCGTCGAACTCGGCAGAATGTTTGTCAATATCCAGCACCACCTCCCCCACCGAGAAGTTGAAATTGTTCAGGAGCTGTGAATCCGCCGAAATATCCGACTCATGATTCATCAACCCCTCCACATACTCGAAATCACTCACGGGCAACCTCCCCTCAAACTTAAACTCGCGATTATAAATGCTTTTTCGTTGGGTTCCAATGCCAGGAACTGCGACGGCAGAAGATTAAACTTATGCAGACAAAGATGGGCAATCCCCGCTTCGGGATTGCCCTTGATTAGTTTTTTGCTTCTTCCGTCCTTTCGCTGAACACCTTGTCCAACAACCCGACCGCGCGAACCTGCTTCACGAACGCCTGATATTCGGAAGGTTCGTCCAGCATTTCACGAATCAGCTCTTCGGGTGTATTCACATCGTAAGAAGTCTGGAGTGCGGCATTATACAAATTAGGCTCGACCACGGCCAAAGCGGTGATTTTCGCCATATAACGATTCACATCAAGGCGAAACCGCCCCGTTGCCGAATCATACACCATACATTCATCCCGAACCGTCTCGTCTTCTCTTGTCGAAATCGGTCGAATCTCCCACATCAGCGGATTGCCGTCGGTGTCGGTCAGCGACTTTGTCGCCGCGAAGAAGCGATTCTCCCGCTTAACTTTATTTTCCCTTAAAAACAACGATAATTCAGACATATTTTCCTCCTTTTTTTCTGTCGCAAACGCGACCTATCTAGCTCACCTGCTCGACGGCGAAGCCGCCGACCCGTGAGCTTTTCTTTTGCTTTGCTTTACATTCCCGCCAGAGTACGGAATTTCAGAGGCATACGGAAATCCTCGAAAGTGAATTCCAGTTTCTCGTCGAGGTATTCGCCGTTAGCGTCGAACTTGGCTAAAATCCCGCCGTCGATGTTGCAGTCCACGAAGACGATGGTCTGTCTGCCGGAAGATGAGGCAGGGTCACAATTCGTTACCTGAATCTCGAAGTATACATCTTCGCCGCTGTTCTTGAAGCGCAACATCAAGTCACGGAAAATCGATGAATTGTAATGGAAGGTCGCTTTACCGGTCCCCCTCCACCCTGTAGACTTATTTCCCGAACCCGTCTGCCCGAGAATCGGGACTTTCGTCTTTGTCCTCTCGAACTTTGCCTCAAAATCAATCGCCTGCATGAAGTTGTAGCGATTCCCGTCAATTGTGATGAAGCACTCGGCAAGCTTCGCCGAAACCGCGTCCTTGCCCCTCATAACGATGTTTGTACCTTTACCCATAATGTGTTGTACCCCTTTCTGTTTTTACTGAAGAACGCAGGTCATATACACCTGCGCCATTGCATTTACCACATTGATTTTGTCGCGAACAATAACCGAACGCTTGTCATCCCCCGGGAGGACTTCAACGTCTTCATCCGAGAAGTCTTCAATCGCACGGATTCTCGCCAGTTCTTCATGATGTTTCACGATATCCGCCCAGAATGAAATCCGCCCCGATTCATCGTTAGCGACGTTGCCCAGATATTTCGTATTGAACAGCATAGCAATGTCGGAAGCGATTTGGTCAATCACCCGCACCGTCTGATTATCTTTGAAGACCTCACCTTTTTCGTCGGAAATCGTCACGAGCGAATTAATATCGGCTAAAACCCGAAGCGAATCGCCGACTTTATGCAGAACAAATTCCCCCGCTTTGATTGACGATTCCAATTGCGCCTGGGTATAATCCGCCGCAATCTCGAAACCGCCGTCATAAACCCGGTTAAGGTTAGACTTGTTTACGCCGCACGCCGCCGCAATTCCCGTTACCCAATACGCTAAATCGGGCGAATTCTTCACGTTGATTACCCCTCGTGGTCGGCGGCATGATTGAAAACCACACACTGCAGTTTGATACCGACTTGGTCACGCAACCGTTTGGCGAAGCCCGCAAACAACGAATTAATCTGCGGATTATCCGAACACACGCCAATCGCATTCACGTCGGAATAACTCTCGATTTGCGCTAAAAATCGCTGATAATCCGAAATGCCGATTTCGCCGTTCTCTCCTCCCGTGAAAGGAATCCCCGCCGTAGCGGTGAGAATCGCCTCATCGTCCCAAATCACGAAATCGTTATCGACTAACTGCTCTGCGTTAGTCACCGTCTGGGAATCTACGAGAACTCCGTCCAGTAAAGTCCTGACCGTGTACTGATTATCCCCCTCGGTAATGATGAGTGTGAGGTCGTTGCCTCTCCTCCCCGAAAATCGCGCAGCCCCGTACTCACAATCGGCGTGCCGATGTGAAGCCGGATTGCCCAATCGATAAGCATGAACCGTCGCCGCATTAGCGAACAGGTCACGCAACCCCTTCAACTTTTCGTGACCGTAATCGTACCCGAAAATAGAAAGCGAATTTTTGGCAAACTCAGCTGCCGTCACGGTGAAGACTCTATCTTCGAGACCCCAATCCAAATCCAGGGCGAAAGCCGCCGTTCCCCTCTCGGAAAACGTCGCCCCCACCCGCGCCAAAGAAATGAAATTCACGTATGCCCCCGGCAGTGTTTTATTTCGGGCTGTAAAAGCCCCTCCTCCTAATGCCATGTAACCTCCTTTATTTTTCCGTCTTGATTTTTTCCGTCTTGATTTTTTTCATCTTGACTTTTTGCATCTTGACTTTTTCTTCGTCGATATACACGAACACGTCGTAATTGACGAAAAAACAGAGCACGTCATCAACGTACTCCCCCTGCATAGATTGCCCTCTGACTATCGAATCTTCTGCCGAATCCTCTATAGGAACATATTCCAAACAACGGAACAACCGTTCGAGGATTTGGTGCCAATCTTCGAACCAACGACATTCAACGCAGAGGGAAACGCTTCTCAAATAGCGATTCCCCAGTAACTGCGTACTGGTGAAATATCTGTCTTTGCTCTTCTTGCTTAATCCGGGTGTTCTGCATGAGATATAGAAGTTAGGTTCTCGCAAAGGTGATTTTGAATCCAGCACACCGGTTTTCCTTTGGGAATTACCTGTATAGATTTTAGGCGTTTCGCCCCCGCCGAACTCTTCTTCCAACTTTTTCACAACCCCGGAAATAATCTCACCAATCATAAGCCTCCTATCCCCCGGAAATAATCCTCGCAATGGGGATTTTCTTGTGGTCAACAAACTCGCTCCAATCCACATTGACTAAGTTCCAGTTGTCCCCGTCGGAAAGCTCTTCATTAGTCGGCGAAAGGGTAGCTTGAATATTTTTCTCGTAGCTCAACCCATACGGTGCGAAGACTTTTCGTTGCCTCATGTAGAGGGTGTCTTCTCCTCCGTTGGATTTCGGGTCGCGTGCCAACTCGTAAGAATTTTTCGCACCGATATCCTCGTAAGAGAACGCGCCGTCCCCCAAAATGTAGGTTGTATATAATCCGTCGTCTGCCGGGAGACTATCGTCAACGATTACCAAGCGACCGCTCCACGTCCCAAGCTGAATCTCACGAGTAATCCCCTCTTTGTCGGTATACTTCATGAATTCCAGGAGATTCAAGTTTTCGAGCGTGGTAGCCACGTTTGAGTGCATGAGGACTACCGTGAAATTCTTCTTTTGCACGCCGCATGCCTTGAACGCCGCATTATTGAGGTCTATAGCGGTGATTTTTCCGTCGCCCCTGGCAGAAACGTTGAGGGTGTGTCCGTTTACGAATTCCAGGTTCTCCGAACCGTGCATGGAATAAATCCCCCGCAGAATCGCCCCCAAAACCCCGATATCGACGAAGTCACGGTATTCCGCTACCTGCCGCGCGACGTTGTCCATGAAATCCCCACCGCCGGAATCAAACGTGAAATCTTTCTCGACCCAGCCTTTCGCGCGTCCCACCACAACGACCCCCTGCTCAAAGACCTTTGCGTTTTCGGGAACAATATCGGTAGCCCCGTCATAGTTGAGCGCGCCGCCGTCTAAAGCCCCGCGCATAATCACCCGGGAATACCCGGCAGAACTCCCCGAAAACACGTTTCTTATATCGGGATTAGGTGACAAAGCCCGCGCCTTGACCAATTCGTCGATTTTGAGTCCGCTGACCCTCTTGACCGAGTACTCAAACGCTTTCGGATTAAAACACCCTGCATTAAATTTGGTACTTCTCATTAAAATTTCCTCCTTTGCTTTCTTAATTTTTTTGAAATTTTGCCTAATTTCGCAATTTCGCCTGCGGATTTCTTTCTAAAAACGCACAAAGCTCATTATAACTGAGTTTAGAGAAATCCACCCGCCCATCGGGAGATTCTCTTCCGGTTTCCCCGGTGATTGCGCCTTGAATCCCCGCGATTTTCGCAAAAGCCCCCTTTCTTTGTGATTTTCTTTCCGCTTTTCTTTCAGCCCTGCGGAATTCTGCCTCATCGATTCTTACACGTAAAGAATCGATTTGTTCTTGCATTTGCTTCACGACAGGCTCGATTACGGCTTTTACCGCTTCATCGAATTCATTCATAAGCAAAAATTACCCCTTTCTTTAATTTTGATTAAAATAAGAAAAAACCGCAAAAGAATCAGCTCCCGCTCTTCTTCTCGATTTCTCTTGATTAAAATAAGAAAAAACCGCAGAAGAATCAGCTCCCGCTCTTCTTCTCGATTTTTCCATGATACTATTCTAACACGAAAGTTCGGCGCACAGTACCAACTTTCGTTGCCTACGCAACAAACCGATTTACTCCCCCGATTCCTCTAATTCCTCTAACTCCTGTTCCAGTTCAGCTATATCGAATTCGAGTTTTTTACAGCTGATTAAAATGATTATGAATATGCTTATAATAACCGAAACAACGGGCATGAAAACAACAGAGTAAATAGCTGTAAAAGAAACCAATTTGGAACCGCCAAATATTCCCACTGCCACCGGTCCCAGCATTACAGTCGCAAATAGCGCAAATAGAATTATTGGGGGTATTATGACAAATAAAATAATAAGCACGCTGATTAAAATCAATAGCTTCTTTTTCATATCTGCCCTCCTTTTTAATAGACCACCGTCATCGAAATCACTCTTCTTCCGACTCTTCTAACTTCTCTAACTCCTGTTCAAGTTCAGCTATATCGGATTTGAGTCTTTTACAGCTGATTAAAATGATTATGAATATGCCTATAATAACAAAAACAGGCATTAAAAGGAGGGAGTAAACATATGCAGCAAAAACAACACCAAAACAGCCAAGCACTCCCGCCACCACTATTCCTATTATTACAGCTGCGATAGGAATCGTGAGAATTACAAATACTATCACTCTAATCAGAAATACCGTGTTTTTCTTCGTCATAATACCCCCTTGTTTAATAGACCACAGTCATCGAAATCACTCTTCTTCCGACTCTTCTAATTCCTCTAACTCTTGTTCCGGTTCAGCTATATCGGATTTGAGTTTTCTTGAGATAAACACAACCAACAAGACCCCGCCGACAATCAAAAAAGCAGGGAAAATATAGCTGAAAAAAACATGATTAGATGCCAAAACGATAATAAGAGCGGCGAACAGATTTTCGGTGGATGGGTCTATAGAGATGACCGCAATTAACACCAGCAACGGCAGCAAAAAAAATACAAATAAAATTGTTCCGCTTAAGATGAGCAAGGCTTTTTTCATAATATCCCCTTATTATTAATAAACCACAGTCATTGAAATCACTCCTCTTCCGATTCTTCTAATTCCTCTAACTCTTGTTCCAGTTCAGCTATATCGGATTTGAGTTTTCTTGAGATAAGAATGAACAATATCACCCCTGCTAACAGAAGCAAAAATGGGAGAACATACAAAATAAGACTGATAATAATAGAGGAATAGACGACAACTTTAATAAATCTAATCAATTCTTCGAAATCTTTGTGGGTAGAAGTGGTGCAACCCACCAGGAAAGACGCAACAAAAGCACATATCGCAACAGCCCGCAATGGAT
>WRKZ01000043.1 GCA_009777835.1 Oscillospiraceae bacterium
ATGCTTGCAGCGGGAATCTGGAACATTCACGGCAAATACCCCGATGACTGGGCAGGACTCTCCTTTGAGACGTTGCGTGCAGTCAAGGAAAAAGTCGGCGATTTACCGCTGGTACTCCACGGCGGCACGGGAATCCCCGAAGCTATGATTAAAGAAGCGATTTCACTGGGGGTTGCAAAAATCAACGTGAATACCGAGTGTCAGTGGGCATTCCAAAAAGCCACCCGTGAATACATCGAAGCAGGCAAAGACCAATCCGGAAAAGGATTCGACCCGCGCAAACTCCTTGCTCCGGGTTATGAAGCAATCAAAACCACCGTAAAAGAAAAACTCACCCTTTTCGGAAGTGTCGGAAAAGCGTAAGAAAGAAATCAAAAAGCGTAGGAAGAAAATTCCTACGCTTTTTTGATTGTGAAGCAGATATTCAGCACACCTCATACATCTCGACTGCTCTGTCCTTGCCGACCAGCTCAACCGTAGACAGCACCTTCACCGTCAGCGGAGTCCGACCCATACAAATCTCAATTTTATCGCCGATTTTCACAGCGTATGAAGCACGGGCAACCTTCCCGTTGACGAGGATTTTATCGGCATCACACGCCTGGTTTGAGATTGTTCTGCGCTTAATCAAACGCGATACTTTCAGATACTTGTCCAGTCTCATTGTTTGCATCCCTCCATATTTCCATCATAATGTAAAATGCCTGCGCTTCCGCCGAAGTGCCGGGTGAATCGAAATGCGGACACCCGCAGACTCCTCGAATTATGCCGTATTTGTCGATTCTCTTTTGCATTTGTTCATATACCGACTCGGCAGATTCAAGATAAGGAATTGCATTCAGCCAACCCTCGGCAATCCCCCTGTAAACGAAAGCCGCCGCCATCATAGAAGAAGCCCCGTCCTCGAACGATTCATTCGGCTCGTCTAATATATCGCAGAACAATCCTGTCTTTTGCGTGTATTTTCGCATAGAATCTAGCAGATTGTTCCCTTTAGTAATGTATTCTTCACGGATTTTCGGGCGTTGCTCAAGCGAAGTCAATCGTGCAAGCGCGAGCAAAGCCCAACCGTTCCCGGTTGCCCACCGTTTTTTCCGCACGAATCGACCCTGCCCCGCATCGTAAATATGGAACAGCACCCCGGTCTCTGAATCGTACAAGCAATCGAAATAGCCGTTAAATTGTCGCCGCGCCTCATCGAATTCCCCCATCACCGCCAGAAAAGGCGGCAGCATATAGCAGGAATCCACCCAAATCTGCTCCGGCGAATGTTCGGGGACAAACGAAACGGTATTATGACAAATCAAACCGCAAGAAGTCCGCGGGGCGTTCTTCATGTAATAATCCAACATCTTTTCGGCAGCGTTTTTGTAAAAGTCATCCCCCGTCACCTTGAAAGCACGCCAAACCGCTTCACCCACTGCGGCAGGGTCGGTGACTGCCACACCGTCTTCGGGCAGCATAGCTAAACGGCCATCGCGGGAACTTCGCAAAACCGCATCATGCGCCATCGCCACGAAGGTTTCTGTTTCACCGGCTTCGACCATTGCCTGTGCGCAAATCCCTTGTTCCCACGGATAACGCTGAATCGCAAGCATGGCGGTTTTGACCCTGTCGTGATACCCCGTCATGACTGTTTAATCTCGACTTCGACCGAAAAATCACCCTTATCAACAATTCTCACCTTGCCCGAACCCGTGAAGGTGATAACATACAACTCCTCCCCTGCCGGAATGTTCATTCTAAGGAGAGAAGCAACCACAAACGAAGCTGTATCCTGTCCCTTCTTATAATTCCACATCGAAATAGGATTCGCCTGTGTTCTTTCAACAAGAACTTTTCTGCTCACATCGGTGATGGTGTCATCCAATTCGAAAGTCAAATCGAAACCCAGTGTATCGGTATCCGAAAAAAAGATATTCAAAGTCCTGATGGTGATTGTGTTTCCGGAAACAAGGAAATCCAGATTATACTCCGGATAAGGAATCACAAATGCGTCAGGCGAAACGTCGGACGATGTATTTACGGGACTTTCTGTACCATTCCCGGTAACAACGTTGTCATCGGTAGAATCCGCATCTGTAACATCAGGTTCACCCGGTGAAGTCGTTTCCGCCGGCAAGAAAATCGTCACTGTTTCCCCCGCAGAATCGGTCGCCACACTCACTCGTGTTTGCGGAACGGGAACTCCCGAAGAATCGGTGAGAATGGCAGAGTCATCCGAACTAACGGTTTCATCGGTGTGAGAGCCGTCGGTTCCTTCTTCTTTTCCGCGGTTTGAATCGGTGCGAATCGCCCACATAATCCCCAAAGTTGAACCGATTATAAACGAAGCAATTGCCGATAATATAATGATTTTTTTCTTTGACATAATGATGTTCAACCTTTTCTTTTCAAATTCACGCCTTGACGGGTTTCTTCAATGATATAACCCTTTTGATTGATTTCCTCCCTAATACTGTCAGCCAAAGCGTAATCTTTGAGTGATTTCGCCGCTTTCCTCTTTTCAACTAAATCAAGGATTTCCTGCGGAATGTCTTCACTTGTGGCGTAAAGCAAACCCAAAACACCGTTGAACTCTTCGAACAGCTTGCGGAACTCGTCAATATCTTCTCTGCTTGCCGAACCATCGGCAACGGCTGAATTTATCTCCCTCACAAGCTCAAACCAAGCAGCAAGTGCATCTGCGGTATTGAAATCGTCATCCATTGCCTGCACGAACTGTGTCCGCCTTTTTTCAACGATGGATTTCGCCGATTCGGATAATCCGCCCTCATGCGGGACTGCTGTTTCCAGCAACGTCTTGCAGTTTTTAAACCGCTCAATCGATTTAACCGCCCCCCGCGCAACCTCGGCAGTATAATTCATCGGGCTGCGATAATGCGCCGATAACAACATGAATCGCAGGGGTTCATAGCCGTACAATTTCGCCGCTTCACGGACGGTGAACGGCGTTTCTTTCATACGTTCGAGATAAGACTCACGCTCCTTCGCCGACATCTTTTCAAGGTCGGATTTAGAAAGCTTTTTTCCGTCAACGTTCAACATTCCGTTATGAACCCAGTAATTCGCAAGCGGACAACCTGTTGCCGCCTCGCTCTGTGCGATTTCGTTTTCGTGATGCGGGAAAATCAAATCCGAACCGCCGCCGTGAATATCAATCGTGTTACCGATATAATGTTTTGACATCGCCGAACATTCGATATGCCAACCCGGTCTGCCGTGACCGATGAATCCGTCGCCTGCAAACGGTGATTGCCAAAAAATCTCCCCTTCTTTAGCCGACTTCCACAAAGCGAAGTCAAGCGGGCTTCGTTTACGTGCGGCTTCGTCGGAATCGCTGTTAAGTCTCTGGCTTGCCCCTTCACGCAGGTCTTCCGGCGAGTTACCCGACAGTTTTCCGTAGCCGTCAAACTTTTCCGCAGCGAAATAAACATCCCCGCCCGATTCATAAGCGAACCCTTTTTCGAGCAAGGTTTGTATAATCTCGATTATTATACCGATATTCTCGGTGACTTTCGGGTGAATATCCGCATCATTAATGCCGAGACTGCGTGCATCGGTGAAATATTCGGCAATCATCTTCTCGGAATGTTCTAACGGCGAAATCCCATGTTCCTTGGCTTTATTAATAATCTTATCATCAACATCGGTGAAGTTCTGCACAAACTTCACGTCGAATCCGCGATATTTCAGATACTTACGCATAACATCGAAAACGCAAATCGCCCTTGCGTTCCCCAGATGAATAAGGTCATAAACGGTCGGCCCGCAGGCATACATTCCGACTTTGCCGGGCTCAACCGGTACGAAGGTTTCTTTCTTCCGTGTGAGTGTGTTGTAAATTTGCATGGTTATAACCATACCTTTCCGAGACACAAAGTCTCTATGAATGTAAGATAACACCGCAGGGCAAGCCCTGCACCCCTCGCCCTGCGGGCGAGAGAACCGCCCCAAGGGGCGAAGATATTACACCCTTATTTTCAATAAGCCTGTCAAGTTCACCTGCTCGGCGGCGAAGCCACCGACCCGTGAGCTGTTTTTCAAACTTTTCTCCCTTATTTAGGTTTACGATAAACTATGATTTGGCTTATTCTGCTGTCTTTGATTTCGGTTGCTACGAAACGCAAATCCTCATAATCGGTGTGGGGAGTGTTTTCACCGGTTTCACCTCCGGGAATAAATCCCAACAAATCGGTAACGAATCCGGCTATAGTCTCGTATTCATGGTCTTCCGGCAGTTCATACCCGAACAACTCCAGAACATCTTCAGGGTCGCTCTCCCCGGCGATTCTGTACTTATCTTCCCCGATTTTTACGATATCATCTTCCTCTTCATCGTATTCGTCCTCGATACTTCCCATGACTTTCTCGACCAGGTCTTCCATAGTGACGATTCCGGCGGTACCGCCGTATTCATCGATTATAACCGCCATGGACATTTTTTTCTCTTTCATCTTTTTGAAAACGCCGGTACACGAACACGACTCCGGCACGAACTCAACCTGCCTCAGAAAATCGCCGAGTGAAAACCCGGACAAATCATTTTTTCCGATGAGGCTTAATAAGTCTTTCACTATTATTATGCCGATTATATTATCTAAGTTCTCTTCATACACCGGCAGACGCGAAAATCCCTCTTCCAGGGCAACGTAAATCACATCATCGAGTTTCGCATCGCTCTTCAACCCGACAATGTTGATTCGGTGCGTCATCACGTCCGACGCGCTCAAATCCTCAAACTCAAAAGCGTTATTGATAATTTCAACCCCGGTATCTTCAATCACACCGCTTTCACCGGCGGCATCAACCATGGAGAGTATATCATCTTCAGTAACTTTTGGCTGTTCGGGAAATATTTTCGTGAGCAAGTGTTCGGTAACCCAATTAAGCCCTATTAGCGGTGCGAAAAGAATTTTTTTCGCCGAACTTCCCCTCTGCCTCTCGTCAGATTCCATTTTGTTGAATTTACCTTTCCTAAAAATCTATCGCAAAGAATTTCCTTGCGTTATCATTGCAAGCCGTCACGACTTCGGCAGCCGAAATCCCCTTAATTTCAGCGATTTTCTCTGCCGTGTACCATGCCATAGAACTGTCGCACACCTTCCCCCTGAACGGCTCGGGTGCCATGTACGGGCAATCAGTTTCGAGCATGAGCATATCGAGCGGGGTCTCTCGACAGACTTCGACCGCGTTCTTGGCATTCTTGAAGGTGAGAACCCCTGTGAAACTAAGCATAATTCCCATTTCAAGCAGTCGGCGCGACATTTCTAATCCCCCGGAATAACAATGAACAACCACCTTGAAATCACCGCCTTTGAAATTCTTCCTAAACTCCTCCAGAATAGCAAGTGCGTCTTCATCAGCTTCCCTCGAATGGATAATCGCCGGCAATCCCAACTTTTCGGCAAGCCTCAACTGTTCACGAAAGGCTTTGATTTGATTCTCGCGATTATACCCGTCATAGTGATAATCCAGGCCCATTTCGCCGATTGCCTTGACCTTCTCGGATGAAGCCGCAAACACTTCAAGCTGTGCGAGGTAATCGTGAGGGAGTTTAGCGAAATCATTCACGTAATGCGGATGGATTCCTATTGCGGCATAAACGTTTGCGTGTGTTGAAGCGATTTCGAGCGTTCGCGGAATTTCCTTCAACCTACAACCGATTTGAATAAATCCGGCAACATTTTCATCCAGAATACGCTTAATAAGCCCGGCGGAATCTTTTCCGTAGGCTTTATCGTCATAATGCGCATGGGTATCGAACAATTTTGTTTTAAGCATGGTAAAGTCCTTGACAAATCAAAGAAATTGATTTATACTGAATCTTACGATTAATTGTTTTCGTTTAAGCGGGCAGCCTGTGCCGCCGCAATCCGCGCCTTGAACGCTTCGATTCCGCTAGGCTCACCCGAGGAACTTGCAGAGGAATCGACCGAGGGTGTGAACGAAAATCCGGAAAATCCGGACGATGTCGGTGCTTGTGCCGACTGTTTCGTCTCACCCGATTCGTTTGAATCGCCCGAAACGGGAAGCACGGAAGAATCCGGCAAAAGATGAGCTAACAAGTTATCTATTTCGCCTTGAGATAGTACTCTCATATTATTAAAACCTTTCTACTGTTTATACCGACTATAATACCACAATTCACGCAAATTTTCAAGAACAAAATAAAATTTTTTTAAAAAATAACTAATAAGGAGGAAAACAATGATTACAGTAAGAAAACCGACCGAGCAGGAAGCTCAACAAATGCAATCGCTTCCTACGTGGGGTTGCGAAGTGTCCGAGTTCAAGTGGGCGTACAACGACAAGGAAACCTGTCTGCTGATTAAGGGCAAAGTCAAAGTGACCTACGATAACGACATCAATGGCAAAGGTGAAGCCGAGTTCGGGTCGGGAGACCTGGTGGTCTTCGAGAAGGGGCTTCAATGCGTCTGGCACGTCACGGAAGATGTGGAAAAATACTACAAATTCGGGTAAGCGGAACAAATCCAAAAAAATAAGTGCGTATAATGAAGGCTTTTCACGGCATAATACTAATAACTTTTTGAAAAAGAAAGGAATTAATTATTATGTCTAAAGGTAAAAACCAAAGCAACAACAACGCTAACAACAACAAGAACAATAACAACAATGCCCAAAACAACAAGAACAACAACAATAACAACGCCCAAAACAAGAACGACAAGGGCTAATTCAAGCGTTAAATCAAAAAAATCGCGGCTGTGGATTTGATTCCACCGCCGCGATTCGCTTTAATTTGATTTGCTCGCACCATCAAGCCGCCTGCCGTCGAGCGAAGCCCGCCGCACCGCGGGCTCTTGTTTTACTAATCAACTACTCTTTCCGAGCGATAACGGCTGACCGATGCTTGATTAACCGTGACCACCGCACCATCAGCGAGCGCGGACTTAGCTAATCCTTCCAACATTTCATAGAAAATATCGAAACGCATATCTTCAACGATAGAGGCGCGATACCTTTCAATCGCCTCTTTATTTCCGAGGACATCTAACCGCATAAGGATTAAATCCGCAGTCTCATCTTCATACACTTCAGCGACATTGTAATCCATATCCAAAATGTGGAGGAACAGCTTGTCATCTTCATCTAAAGATTCTTCCGGGTCTTTCACATAATCTGAAATCCGAACATAATTATCCATATCGGTATCGAGTTCTTCGTCTTCATCATCGTCATCATCATCGTCATCGTCATCATCATCGTCATCGTCATCATCGTCATCGTCATCGTCATCGTCATCGTCATCGTCGTCATCGTCGTCATCATCATCGTCGTCATCGTCATCATCGTCGTCATCGTCATCATCGTCATCATCGTCGTCGTCATCATCGTCATCATCATCGTCTTCTTCCGATTCTTTCAACTCGGTGAATTCAAGATACCGATTATATGCCGCCATAAAAGGTTGAGGTTCATCGCCGGGTTCGTTAATAGAATCAACCAGTTCCACGATTAACTCCCGCAATTCATCAAGATATTCAAGCGGAACGCTCTCCCCTTCCTCGTTGACTTTGTTAGTATAAATCCCGAACATTCTAACCCGCTCATACTCTTCCTGGAAAAGCATCATCCACTGGGCATCGGTAACGTAGTCTGCACTTGCTTCATTGTTATACATATCGTTGAAAATCAGCCGTTCTTTCTCTTTTGAAATAAAGTAAAAGTCGAATGATTCTCGGCTAACCCCGTTATTCTTACAGAAATTTTCCCAGGTCTCATCTTCGGAAAAATCGAACTGGTACGCATACTCTCCGTAAATAGAATACGCAGCTTCAAAATTCCTGCCGATATTCCATTTATTGGTAAGTTCTGTTTGAATATTTGCCGCGAGTGTCTCATCAATTGAGAGACCCCGCTCATCGAACATTTCGTTGACAATCTGCGCCCGTACCGTAAGTTCGAGTGCTTTTTGGTTAATCCAGTCGGTATAATGCAAATCGTCGAGTTTGTAGTCACCCCGTTTGAAATCGTCTGCACCGGTATTCACGTCTTCATAAAGCTCGTCAAATCGATTCCACGCCAATTGATTAGCATCGAGCTGGGAGATGATATACAATCCCGGGCTGATTTCCTTGCCCCGCCAGGTGATTATATACCGCGTGTCGGCGCAGCCCGTCAACATCGCAGGAATCGCCAACAACATTGCGGCAGTGACCACCAACGCCAAGATTCTCAAGATTCTTCTGACCATTTTCGTTTTTGTTTTCATTTTTCTGATTTTAACTCCTCAACTTAATATTATTTTCTTCTAACACCGAAAGTGTTTTCGTGACTGCCTTATCGACTTCCGCATCGGTAAGTGTTCCGTCTGCCTTCCTGAACGTCAACTTATAAGAAAGACTCTTCACCCCTTCGCCCAGATTTCCGCCTTTGAATACATCAAAAAACTCCACACTTTCGAGGTGTTTTGCACCCGCCTTCTCAATCAACTCCACAACTCTGCCGGAGGCAAAATCGTCATCACAGACGAGGGATAAATCCCTAACCGATGCCGGGTAACGCTGAATAGGTTTGTGGGTGATTTTACGGCAGGACTCGGCGAAGAACACCGCCAAATCAATTTCGAACGCATACACCCGCGATTCGGGATTAATCCCATATTCCCGCAACAAAAGCGGACTGATTTCGCCGAGTTTCGCATAATCGCAAAACGCCGCCCGACCCGGATGAAAAGGCATTTCGGTATAGCGATTAACGGAAACACCAATTCGAAAACTCGCGAACAGTTCCTCGAAAATTCCCTTCAAAGTGTAGAAACTTTCTTCTTTTCCGAATATCCCCACACACAGAACGTCGGTTTCTTTTTCATGCGAATACACCCGCCCTATCTCGAACAAGCGCGCCGCACCGTTTCCTGCATTGAGATTATCCGCAACCACCTTCAACATCGACGGAATAAGCGAGGTTCTCATAACACTCGTCTCTTCCCCAAACGGATTACGAATTTTCACGGCATTTTCATCAGCCATTTTCTGCGAAACGAAACTGTAGGTGACACACTCACTGCACCCTTGGGCAGTCATAACCTCGGCAAGCTTACCGATATCATGCTCATACCCGTCAACCCGACTCGAGCGTAGCATTTTAGGAACAGTCGGCGGGATTTCATCATACCCGTAAATCCGTGCGACTTCCTCCGACAAATCGTAAAAACTCTTTACATCACTTCTCCAAAGCGGAGCAATTACGCACTTATTCGCAGAATCATACCCGAACCCCAACCGCGCAAATATGTCAATCTGTTCAACTTCGGGAATGTTCGTACCCAAAAACGCATTGATTCCGGCGTAATCGTGCGGCACCCGGACAGTAACCGGCTCAAAACAGGAAATATCAATCACTTTGGAAGCAACTTCGCCAATCCCCAATTCTTCCACCAGTTGTAAAGCTCGTTCCAGTGCGATTTCAACATTTTGAGGATTCAGCCCCTTCTCGAAACGTGAAGAAGACTCGGTTCGCCGTCCGATTTTCTTGGCTGCACGCCGAACACTCACCCCTTCGAAACACGCCGCCTCAAAGACTACAGTGTTAGTATCGTCCATCACCCCGGAATATTCACCGCCCATAACCCCTGCGACTGCGACGGGTTTAACCGCATCGGCGATTACGAGAACGCTCTCATCAAGCGTAATGGTGTTCCCATCTAATAAAGTGATTTTCTCACCGTTCTCGGCACTGCGAACGATTATTTTGTCCCCCTCGATAAACCGCTTATCGAAAGCGTGGAGGGGATTACCGTATTCGAGCATGACGTAATTCGTGATATCTACTATGTTGTTAATCGGACGGATTCCCATTGCTTTCAAACGCGACTGCATCCATCTCGGTGACGGCGCAATCTTGACATTCCTGACTAATCCCGCCATATATCGTGAGCAGAGACGATTGTTCTCGATTTTAACACTGATTTCGCTGTTAATATCGAAATCCGCACCTTTATAATCGTAAACCGGCATATTCAGCGGAAGCCGAAACGTTGCCGAAACCTCCCGCGCTAATCCGATTACAGAAAAACAATCCGGTCGATTGTTAGTAATCTCAAACTCGACAACTGTATCCTTCAACCCCAGGAACTCAAGCGCATCGCCACCGATTACCAACTTGTCCGATTCAAGGTCATTGCTGAGTATAAGAATCCCGTCATCATCAGCGTAAGGCAAATCGGATTTGCTCAACCCCAACTCATACGGACTGCACAACATTCCCTCACTGACTTCACCCCGCAGCTTGCCTTTCTTGATTTTGAACGCTTCACCATCCCGAAGCACAGTCCCGCCGTCTAGTACCACCGGAACAACCGCCCCCTCGAAGACGTTCTGCGCCGCCGTGACAATTTGGCAAAGGGAATCTTCACCCATGCCGCCGATATCAAGCTGACAAATCCACAGCTTGTCCGAATTTTCGTGCTTTTTTATTTGAACGACTTTCCCTATTACGATTTTATTCATGGGTGCAGACAAGTCTTTCGCTTTCTCGACCTTTGAACCCGACATAGTAAGCCCCGAAACCAGTTCCTCCACGGAAAGCGTTTCGGTATTAACATAATCGTTCAACCAGTTTAATGATAGATTCATGTGTTATTTTCCTTAATTTTCATTTGTTTCTTAAAAAGCCTATCTGTTGGCTTCGGCGAAAACCTCACGCATATCTATTTCACAATCCTTGACTGCGGTTAAGGGAATTACATCTTCACCGGAATAACCGCTGAGTATATATCGACCGCCTTCAAGCAAAAAAACCTGAATTAACTCGTCTGTAGGGTCGATAATCCAGTATTCGCAGACACCTGCCTGCCTGTACTGGTTCAATTTGCGAATGAACTCATGACTCTGATTCGATGGTGAAAGCACTTCCACAATAAAGTCGGGTGCGCCGTTAATGCGATTTCCGTCACGTTTTGACTCATCACAAACCACCATAACATCCGGCTGAACCGAAGTCTTGTCATCATCGCCTTTAGCAAAAAGACACACGTCAAACGGCGCAATGAACGGACGGCGACGTCTGCCCATAAGCCGATTATACAATTGAACAAAGACTCCGCCCGCTATAGTCTGATGCTTTTCAGATGGTGCCGCCATAGCATAAGGAATACCGTCTATGAGTTCGTAACGTTCTCCCTCTTTTAAGCCCCATGAAACATAATCGGCATAGGTGTATCGCTTTTCGTAAATCAGTAACGCCCCCCTGTTCCTAATCAATCAGCCTGAAATTAACCCCGGGAGTCCTGTATCCCTCCGGCTTTTTCACAGAAAATACCCGTCTGAAGCAAGCGAAAATCCGTCGAAATCCCCCGACAATCAACACACTCACCACCCCCAAGAAAATAATTCCGGCGATGGTCAAGAGCAATACCGAACCCATCACGATAATCAGCTCCCACCATGCGTTCAGTTTATTCTCATAAATGAAATCGGTTGCGCAGCTATACAGCATAATCGACAGTGCGAAAGCCAACCCGGTCGGTATAAGCAAAGTAACCGGTCTGCTGAAAATCTTGTATATCTTTTTCAAACTACACCCTCCCGATTCTCTCCCTACGCGAACTGCCGCAAAAACCGCATATCGTTCTCATAAAGCAACCGCATATCATCGATTTCATATCGCATAAGCGTAATTCTCTCGATTCCCACACCAAACGCAAATCCCGAATACTCATCAGGGTCTATTCCGCAGTTACGAAGCACTTGAGGATGCACCATCCCGCACCCTAACATTTCAATCCAACCCTCTCCCTTACAGAACGAACAACCGCCACCGCCACATTTGAAGCAGGATAAATCAACCTCTGCCGACGGTTCGGTATACGGAAAATGATGCGGACGAAACCGCAACTTCACGCTGTCACCGTACAACCGCTTGAAAAAAGTCTCCAACGTACCCTTCAAATCAGCGAAAGTCACGCCTTTATCAACAAACAACCCCTCACACTGGTGGAAAATCGGGCTGTGGGTGGAATCAGCTTCATCACAACGGTATACCCTACCGGGACTGATTACCGCAATCGGCGGTTTTCTCTCCATCATAGTACGAATCTGAACCGAGCTTGTTTGAGTCCGCAACACGGTCGAATCGTCAACATAAAACGTATCCTGTTCATCGCGTGCGGGGTGTCCCTCAAACGTATTCAGCAAGTCGAAAACGTATTTCGTCTCCTCAACTTCCGGGCCGTACACCATAGTATACCCCATCGAGGTGAAAATCCCCTTCAACTCATCCAAAACGATATTAAGCGGGTGACGTGTACCCATTCTTCGGCGAACGCCCGGCAAAGTCACATCCAACTTTTCTGATTCAATCCGTGCGAACAATTCTGCATTTTTAAGCGTTTCGATTTTCGCGGAATATCCGCCCTCAAACGCCTCCCGAATTTCATTGGCAAGCGCACCCATTACCGGCCGTTCTTCGGCGGAAAGCGTTCCCATCTGCTTCAGCACTGCAGTAAGAGAGCCTTTTTTGCCGAGAAAAGCAACCCTGGCTTCTTCCAGTGTTTTGATATCGTCGGCGTTTTCAATCGCAGATAAAGCCGACTGTTTTAATTCGTTAAGCTGTTCCCTCATATTTCTAAACACCGCCCCGCCCTACACAAATCTCACATTAAGACTGCGGCAAGGTGGGTTCGCCCTTTCTTGATTTTGAACTTTTCGTCTGCTTCTTGCTTCTTGACTTTTGCCGTATACACCCCCGGCGCGAATCGAACGCACAACTAATTCTTAGGAGGAACTCGTTATATCCATTTAACTACGGGGGCAAAATCCGTTGACAATTACATATTATACTATATCTTTCGGGATTTTTCAAGCCCTATTTGACAAATTTTCTTTTCGGCTGTATAATATACGTATTAATCGGCTATCTGCCGTAGGCAGGCGAGTTGCGGAGTAAAGTTTGAATAAGAGCTCATGGGGTCGGCGGCTTCGCCATCGAGCAGGTGAGCTTGACAGGTTAAATTCATGCCACTTTATAGCAGAAAGACATGGTTATATCTATGAATTATAAAAACCATCACGAAATCGCAATTATAGGCGGCGGCGCATCCGGACTTGCTGTTGCCGCCCTCTTATCGCGTTCGGGCAGGAAATCGCTTATAATCGAACGTAACAGCAAACCCGGAAAAAAACTCCTCGCTACAGGAAACGGGCGATGCAATCTCGGTCATTTCCCACTCGAAATGTCGCACTATCACGGCGATATCGGCTTTGCCGAACATATTTTCGCAGATTGGAAGGGTGCGCAAGCGTTCTTCCGCGACTTCGGGTTAATCTGCCGCAGAGATACCGAAGGCAGACTCTACCCCTATTCCAACACGGCGAATTCCGTCTTGGAAGTCCTCCGCTCCGCCTGCACCAAAACCGAATTTCTGCTCGAAACCGATTGCACGACTCTTGAATCGGTGAAAAACGGATTCCTAATCAACAAAAACATCTTCGCCCGAAAGGTTGTATGGGCGTGCGGCGGATTCAACTCCCCCCTCGAAATCCTCAAGGGACTCGGACACACGCTCATCCCGCCTTTCCCTGCACTCTGCCCCATAATCACCGACAAATCGCTCACAAATCCACTTAAGGGAATCCGTGTACGCGCTTTATGCAAAGCCGTCGCGAACAACAAAGTCATCAAATCCGAATATGGCGAGGTGCAGTTCAACCGTGATTCGCTTTCGGGAATTTGCATCATGAATCTGTCGCGCTTAGTCCGTGACCACAGCTGTTCGCTGACCCTCTCACTCGACCTTGCACCGGAATTCACGCAGGAGCAACTTAACGACATTCCGTTGAAGGGATTATTACACAGCAAAATAGCGGCGGTTCTTGAAAAAGAGAAGAATCCGCGCAAAACGCTCAAAGACCTACGATTCCCGGTCAAATCTGCCGCAACAATCGAACAAGCGCAGATTATGAGCGGAGGAATCCCCGCCGACGAATTGAATCACGACTTGTCTTCGAAAATCCACCCGAATCTGTATATAATCGGTGAATCGGTCAACGTAGACGGCGATTGCGGCGGCTATAATCTCGAGTGGGCATGGGCATCCGCCGATGTTTGTTATAAATCGCTTCTTAATCTATAAATCATAAACCATACAAAATCGCCCCCTTGAGTTCTTAAACTCAAGGGGGCGATTATTTCTATAAGGATTCAGTCTTATTCCACGCGAGTACCAACGTTTACTGTTATGCTTCCATTAGCCGGAATAACCGAAGGTTGGTAATGCTGGTTGTCAGAAACACTCTCCAGAACAATAATGTTTGTTCCGGGGCCGGTTCCGTCTTCACCTATTACACGCGGATTTCCGTCACCCCAAACGTTAGGATTGTTCGGAACTACTCTGCCGTCGGGCAGTTCAATGACCGCAACCCAAGCATTATCGTATCCGCCGATTGCGCTTGAAGTCGTATTGTTGATTGTGTAT
>WRKZ01000044.1 GCA_009777835.1 Oscillospiraceae bacterium
TAATGACATAGGGACGGACAGAAAGACGAACAAGCTAAAAAGCAGAATCTTAACTGCATTAGATATCGAACGAATTATTTTCTTTATCATAGAAAACTCCTATCTAGTAAACCACAGTCATCGAAATCACTCTTCTTCCGACTCTTCTAATTCCTCTAACTCTTGTTCAAGTTCAGCTATATCGGATTTGAGTCTTTTACAGCTGATTAAAATGATTATGAATATGCCTATAATAATCCAAACGGGCATGAAAGCAACAGAGTAAACAAATGCGATAAAAAAATCCAAAGAAGAACCGCCAAAAATTTCCACTGCCATCGGTCCTATTATTAAAATCGCGATAGGAATCATGAGAATCGCAAATAACACCACAATAGCCAGAATCAACGTGTTTTTCTTCGTCATAATACCCCCTTGTTTAATAGACCACCGTCATCGAAATTACTCTTCTTCCAACTCCCCCGACTCTTCTAATTCCTCTAACTCTTGTTCCAGTTCAGCTATATCGGATTTGAGTTTTCTTGAGATAAGAATGAGCAATAGCACCCCCACTAACAGAAGCAAAAATGGGAGAACATACAAAAAATAACCAATAAAAAGATAACTAAAAACCAAATCAGAACCGCCCAATATTCCTACTACCACCGGTCCTATTATTAAAATCGCGATAGGAATCGTGAGAATCACAAATACTATCACTCTAATCAGAAATACCATGTTTTTCTTCGTCATAATACCCCCTTGTTTAATAGACCACCGTCATCGAAATCAGACCCCTTTTAGAGCCTAAATAATCGTAAATTGATTCGAACGTCTCTGTATCAACGCTTGTATTCCACGTAGTGTAAAATCCACTTTCCTCATCCCATTTTATGCTGATATAATGAGCACCCTTGAAAGCATCTTTCTTATCATTCCAATAAGCAAGTATAAGCGCGTCACCTTGTTTAGCTAACTCATCTAAATCTACATTGGTTGATGAGGGCAATGCACTCGAAGGCAAACTGTTTACAGACATAGCTAACACTTCAAGATTTTCAACAATTTTGAATGCGTCTTCGAAAAGCGTAGTAGTCGATTTCAATCCATGCCTTTCAAAAAAATCATCGTAAACAAGCGGATTTACACCAAATTCGCCATTATTAATCAATCCATTATTATTCTCGAAATATTTTACAATTTCAGCAGGGTGAACATCTATACCTAATGTTATAAAGGCATTATATGCAGCTACCCAGCCACAGGCGTTATCGCCATCGGTACCAATTCCCATTATTATTCTACTTGCCGGACCGATTTCCTGGTTATAAATTAAACCATCGAATGATAAATCCTGATTGTTCAAATAGTTTTCAATCGAAGAATATTGATAATTTTTATTAAAGTTGAATAAAAAGGTATTGACTAACCGGATTACACCATTTAATAAGCCACTTACGATTGATAAAGTACCTCCGGTGAAAGGCAGATTCTCATCAACATACGCATACACCCCGCCCGGAACAGTCTCACCGACTTGTTCGGTCACGGGTGCGCTTGTCGAAACCCCGTTACGTGCTTCCGACACTGTACGCGGTCGCGAATCCGCTTCAATCGGCGAATCGCTTTTCTCGACATAACCCCCTCTCGGAACGCTGACCGCGGGTTCTTCCGTGAACGGCGCAGACGTGACCGCGCTGTTTTCGGAAGTTCCGGAAGTTTCGGAAGTTTCGGAAAGTAAAGACTTCGTCAACGGGACGAGTCTGCACTTACAATTCGGGTGAAGCGGCGGTTCAACCGTCCCCTTGCGGAAGAATTTACCGTCACGTTCCGCGCAATTGCGGCAGGTGGAAGTGCTGTTTTCGCTTTTCCACATTACCCAGTTGTCAATGCGACTGATTCTTACATCTTTAACCATTTTATCACACCCCTCCCCGAAAGTCAACGTTCTTCTCTACTTCGTCGCTGTCAAGCGACCTGCTCGACGGCGAAGCCGCCGACCCGTCGCTCTTCTCTACTTCTTTACCGACATCATCGACCCACGGGTGATTTGCAATCACTGTTTCCCGCGAAAGAATCCCCAACGATTTCACGCAATCATCGATAATCGCGCTTTCGTTGAGGAGCATATCCCTGTTAAAGATAAATTCCACCGGTCGAACATTCTCATCGGTTAATTGTTCAACATACCACATTAAATCGGTGAGGGAAGCCTGGAACTCGGTCTCGATTTCATTCGCATCCAAATCCACATCGGAATACATTGATTGAATGTTCATCTGATTCGCCCTGCCGACCATGAGGGAGTCCTTGGCATCGAACCCCATACCGTTTTCGTTCATCGCCTTCTTGAAAATCTCGATAATCGTGCGATAATTTTCGGCATTTACCTCAATGCGGAGGGTTTTCAAATCCCCTGCCGCTCCGTCGATTGAACGTACTTTTACCGCACCGTACGCGGCGAGATTTCGACGAAACTCCCCCAAATCCTCCCCGTCATAATTGACTAAAACCAGGAGGGTGTTGCGCGGGTCTTCCTCCATCGCATTCCAGAAGTTGGACAGAATCAAATTCAATCCGTCCTGGAGCGATTTTACCGAGTTAATCAACGCACTCTCGCAGGAATCCCGCTTGAACGCAATCAGCGGGACTCTGTCTTCCTCCCACCCGGAAGAAATCTCTCCGCAGGTGATATACGGGCAGTGATAAGGCGCGACCTCGATTAATTCATTCCCCGACAATTCAAAGTAATGAATACCGGAGTCGTCGAAAACCTCTACCCTCTCGATTATAGCCGCCTCGCTTTTTGAACTACTTTGTGAATTACTTTGCGAATAATCCACTACTTCATAAATTCTAATCGCGTAATCCAGCTCGGTATGTTCAAAATCCCGCCACCCCGGAATAAGTTCATATCCCTTGAGGCGTTTCAGCCGGAGTTTTCCGTCACGAATTTCGGGATAAAGCCATCCGATTCCGTGATTGTATACGTCTTTGCAAAGATTTTTCAAAAGCCGCAAAAATCGCCGGTCGAAGATTTCCGACAAATACCCGTAGTATCCGTCGTCATCGGTACGAAAAGTAAGCGGCCGACCCAGTAAGTAGTTGGACTTCTGATTAACCAACTTCCGATACTGATTATCGACCGCTTTATTATCGGGGAGGTTGTATGCCTGTTCAAGCTCCCCCTTTTCACCGACGACCATTCTGTTTCTGTACAGAATATCGTGCTTGCCGGAATAGTAGTCTTCTCCTAAAATCATATCCCTGCGCCGTTCGGAGCTTCTGAACCGCTCAATCTCTTTCAGAATGAACCCCCTATCCTCTTTTCCCTTGAAATCAAACCTCATAATAATACCGCCTTTCTGAATTATAGTTCTCATTTCCCCGGTTCTCGATACTACTAATAATACATCAAGAGTTCGGCGCACAGTACCAACTTTCGTTGCCTACGCAACAAATAAATAGTTTTTTAAAAAATTAAAAAATTTTTTAAAAAACTATTGCAATTATTTATATATTATGATAATATAATAATAAAGAAGAAGACGCAAAGCAATAGGCGGCTTCCTCGGTTACGAAATTACGAAAAATTTTTCAATTTTTCAACCGTAATCCGCTTTGCTGGGTACAAGGCGGATTACTTCTTTTTTGCTTCGATTATGATTGCATATACGATAAGTAATGCTACAATAATTTCCATCAAAGTAATACCCTCCTTTCGGAAAATTCCGTCAGGAGTTGTTGTCAACCTCCTTTCACCTAACTCCTTGACGGGGTTGTTGGTTTGGAGGTTGCCGCCTATTTTGAACGCCTTTCAACGTTGCTTCACGTCTTCTTAAAGAAAATTATATCACGAGTTGCAGATTTTGTCAAGTCTTGTCAAGTGCGGATTTCCGAAAATTTCACGGAAATAAATCCTAAAGAAAATTCAGCAGACCCCTTTACAAAATTTAGCGAATATGTTATAATCTTCTTTGAAACTAAAATTTATAGGAGGAAGATATGGCAAGAAAACTAAAAGTAATGGACGGCAACACCGCCGCCGCGCACGTGTCCTATGCGTTTACGGAAGTAGCGGGGATTTACCCGATTACTCCTTCGTCGGACATGGCGGAAAAAACCGACGCTTGGGCGGCAGGGGGGAAGAAGAACATCTTCGGAGACCCGGTAAGAGTAGTTGAAATGCAGTCCGAAGCGGGCGCAGCAGCGACGGTTCACGGTTCACTGGCAGCCGGCGCATTGACTACCACCTACACAGCTTCACAGGGGCTTCTCTTGATGATTCCCAGTATGTTCAAGATTGCAGGGGAATTACTCTCGAGTGTAATTCACGTTTCGGCACGTGCGGTAGCGTCTCATGCGTTGTCGATTTTCGGCGACCATTCCGATATTAACGCTTGTCGCCAGACCGGATACGCAATGCTCTGCTCGACTAATCCGCAGGAAGTCATGGATTTAGGCGCGGTAGCTCACCTTTCGAGCCTTAAAGGAAGGGTGCCGTTCGTGCATTTCTTCGACGGGTTCAGAACCTCTCACGAAGAACAGAAAATCGAAGAGTGGTCGGACGAGGACTTAAAAGACCTCACCGACTGGGATGATATTGAGGCTTTTCGTAACCGTTCGCTTAATCCGGAAAAACCGGTACTCCGCGGAACAGCCCAAAACCCCGATATTTTCTTCCAGGCAAGGGAAGCCTGCAACCCATACTACGACAAAATGCCCGGAATCGTTCAGGGTATCATGGACAAGGTGAACGCTAAAATCGGGACGGATTACAAACTCTTCAACTATTACGGCGCACCGGATGCCGAACAGGTCATCGTTGCGATGGGTTCATCCTGCGATACCATCGAAGAAACCATCGATTACCTTGTCTCTAAAGGCGAAAAAGTCGGTCTCGTAAAAGTGAGACTGTACCTTCCTTTTGCATCGGATTCGTTCGTTGAAGCAATTCCGGCAAGCGTGAAGAAAATAACGGTACTCGACCGGACAAAAGAACCCGGCGCAGTCGGCGAACCGCTTTATTTGAGCGTTTTGGCGGCATTGAAACAGACCGGTAAATTTGAAGATGTTCCTGTATTCGCAGGAAGATACGGATTAGGCTCGAAAGACTTCAGCCCGTCTTGCGTAATCGCCGTTTACAGAAACAACGAGAAAACCCGCTTCACGGTCGGAATCGAAGATGACGTTACCAACCTCTCGCTCGAAATCAAAGAGAATCCCAACACCATCCCCGAAGGTACTACCAGCTGCAAATTCTGGGGACTCGGTGCGGACGGTACTGTCGGCGCGAACAAGAACTCCACCAAGATTATCGGAGACCATACCGATATGAACATTCAGGCGTACTTCTCGTATGACTCTAAAAAATCGGGCGGAATCACCGTTTCTCACCTTCGTTTCGGTAACGCCCCCATTAAATCCACCTATTTCATCACCAAAGCGAACTTCGTGGCTTGTCATAACCCGTCCTACATCAATAAGTATGACATGGTTAAAGACATTCTCCCGGGCGGAAAATTCCTGCTCAACTGCCAATGGAGCGCGGACGAACTCGGCGACCATCTGCCGAATAAAGTGAAATCCCATATCGCGAAGAACAATATCGACGTGTATATCATTAACGGAATCAAAATCGCAGGTGAAATCGGGCTCGGAAATCGGGTCAGCACGGTCTTGCAGTCGGCGTTCTTCGCCATTGCCGACATTATTCCGATTGCCGAAGCTATCGAGTATATGAAGACGGAAGTCCGTAACCAATTCTCCAAAAAAGGCGATGCCGTTGTGGAAATGAACTATAAGGCAATCGATGCCGGCGCGAAATCATTCGAAAAAGTTGCCGTTCCCGCCGATTGGGCGAACGCAGGCGACGATTTCGAATTGCCGAAAGCAAATTCCGCAGGCAAACGCGGCGAAATCGTTGACTTCATCAATGATATCCTTATCCCGGTGAACGGACAGCGCGGCGCGTCTCTCCCTGTTTCGACCTTTGCGAAAGCAGCAGACGGTACTTTCCCGCAGGGTTCGGCGGCATACGAAAAACGCGGCGTTGCAGTAGACGTACCGGAATGGATTCCCGAAAATTGTATCCAGTGTAACCAATGTGCGTATGTTTGCCCTCACGCTGTGCTTCGTCCTTACGTGTTGAACGACAGCGAAGTCGCGAGCGCGCCGGAAGGCCTCCTCGTGAAGGACGCTACCGGTCTCCCGGGTATGAAGTACACCATGGCTTGTTCTCCGCTTGACTGTTACGGTTGTAAAGTCTGTGTGAACATTTGCCCCGCAGGTGCGAAAGATAAAGCGAAGAACGCACTCGTCATGAAGCCGCTGGATTCCCAGTTGGCACAACAGAACGTTTTCGCATATTGCTACGATTTACCCGAAAAACCGGAAGTTTTCGAGAAGTTCAAGGAAACCACCGTAAAGGGTTCGCAGTTCAAACAGCCACTGCTTGAGTTCTCGGGCGCGTGTTCGGGTTGCGGAGAAACTCCGTACGCGAAATTAGCGACTCAACTGTTCGGCGACAGAATGTATATCGGTAACGCGACCGGCTGTTCCTCGATTTGGGGCGGTTCGGCACCGGCGACTCCGTACACGGTAAACAAAGAAGGTAAAGGCCCTGCATGGCAGAACTCCCTCTTTGAAGATACCGCGGAATTCAGCTACGGTATGCTCTTGGGACAACAGGCGATTCGTAACAGACTCGTCGGCAAAGCGGAAGCACTAATCAAAACTGATTGCAACTGCCCCGATTCTAAGTCGGCAGCTCAAAAATGGCTCGACACTTATGAAGACGGTTCGGCTAACGCAAAAGCCACGAAAGAATTCATTACCGCACTCGAAAAAGAAGTCGGTAATTGTACCTGCGGTGTAGCCAAGGAAATCCTTGCCGACAAAAACTTCCTGGCGAAGAAGTCGGTGTGGGCATTCGGCGGCGACGGTTGGGCATATGATATCGGTTACGGCGGTCTCGACCACGTACTCGCTGCGGGCGAAGACGTGAACCTCCTTGTCTTCGATACCGAGATTTATTCGAACACCGGCGGTCAGGCTTCTAAATCCACCCCGATTGGCGCGATTGCTAAATTCGCAGCGGCGGGAATGGAAGTCAAGAAAAAGGACCTTGCGGGAATCGCCATGAAATACGATTACGTTTACGTGGCTCAAGTGGCTATGGGTGCCGATTATAACCAGTGCATCAAGGCGTTCGTTGAAGCGGAAGCCCACAAAGGCCCGTCAATCATCATCGCTTACGCACCATGTATCAGCCACGGAATCAAAGGCGGATTGGCTAACATGATTGAAATCGAGAAGAATGCAGTCGCATCCGGCTACTGGCACCTGTTCCGGTTTAATCCGGGTCTGGCGGCAGAAGGCAAATCGCCGTACACCCTCGACAGCAAAGCACCTACGGGAAGCTACCGTGATTTCATCATGAATGAAGTTCGGTACAACTCACTCGCAAGACAGAACCCCGAAAGAGCGGAAAAACTGTTCTCAAACGCAGAAAAAGGCGCGAAGAAGAGATATGACGAATTAGTCGGATTGATTGAATTCTATAATCCGAAAGCTTAAGTTAAATAAACGAAAATATCCCCCCGATTCATACGAATCGGGGGGATATTTTCGTTGAAAGTCTTCACACGTTAAATTCTTGTGACTGCGTTTGCTCCGGTTGCATTGTGTTCAAAAAGTCGATTTTCTTTTTGTCTTCCTGGAGATTCTTGAGTTCGCCCCGGACTTCGTCCCGCCGTGACGTGAGATTTTCAATTACAATCGCGTCTTTTTCGAGGATGTCTTTCTGCACCCCCAACAGCTTGAAAATCACGTCGCGAACCAACCGCTTGTCACCCGTGATGGAATACGCAACCTCTTCGGTTTCGCCGCTTTGCTCATTCATGAAGGTGCAACGAACCATTTCACCGTCTTCCCCGTCGAGTTTTTCAATCGAGGCGAGCATAGCTTCCTGCGCAATTTCGACACGTTCTTTCAGGTCTTCCCTCTCGTCGATGATTTGCCCGATATCGTCCAACACGTACTCTAAATCGTCGTTGAACAGATTAACTTCGGCGAGTCGCCCGGTGACTGCGGCATACTCATTCAACGTAGCGAGGAGTGTGTTCGCGGTCTTCAAGAAGTTTTCGAGATTCCCTATCATTTTTTGCTACCCCCCTGTTCCGGTGAGTACGCTTTCGTGTGACATGAGGTCGCCTTTCGGTAACAGTGAAATCTGCATGAAAGCATCCTTCAGCTCGGCGATTTGCGGTAAAATCTCACGAATGATTTCGACATCTTTCTTTATATCGGCTTGAATAATCTGTCTGAAAAAGAAATCATACAATGAATCGAGGTTTTGGCTGAGTTCACCCACGCTCATATCAAGCACCGAACGAAAAGCACACACTAACTCCCCCGCTTTGTCCAGTGCATTATGCGCCTCCACGTAATCTTTGCCTTCGATAAAGTGGATTGCGCGATTCAACTGCCGCTCACACTCGCTATAGCCTTTGATTACGATTTCAACCGATGTCATGGTAGAAACAGACTGTTTCTTGTAGGTTGTATATGGGTTCATTTTTCGTGCTGTGCCGCCCCAATGCCGGAAATTCAAGAAAAATCACCGTAATATCGGGCGAGCCCTTTCTTAATTATTGCTCGGGAACATATTCATGATATAACTCGACTGGCTGTTCAAGAGCGAGAACTGTTTTTCCATAGCCGTGAACATTTTCCAGTATCTGTCTTGTTGCCGTTCATATCTCGCCTGCAACGTGTCGATTCTGTCGTTCAGGTCTTTAATACGGTCGAACAGCGTGTTCTTGGTCGATGAAGTCCCGGTAGGAAGCCCCGCCATTCTAATCAGAACGCCTTTGGGGTTGCCGGATTCATCCAGGCTTGTGCTGACCGCACGGTCGATTTCAGCTTCCAACTTCGCCATAATCCCGTTGACCGGGTCGGTGAACAGCTTCATTATTTCATCGGGATTAGTCTCCAACGCTTCGAGTAACGCCTGTTCATCAATGACGAGTTTTCCGTTGTCTCTCCAGGCTTCCCGCCCGGAAGTAGGTACTATTGCCGACGCACCGTCTTTCCCTTTGATATTGAAAATCGAGAAAGCTTTTCCGTCACCGTCGGTAACACTCGTGAGCATACTCATTCGGACTCTGCTCATAATATCGTTAATGGTGGAATTGTTGTTGAGAATCCCGCGTTTCGAAAGGTCTTGCCACTGTTCTACCTGGCGGTCGGACATTCCCATTTCCTCAATATCATATTCGGTAAGGAAGTGGTAGTTCTTGTTGGGTTTTTCGTTCAACATTCCGTAGATTTCGTCGATGAGCTTGTTGTAATCGGTTACGAAATTCTTAATCGCTTCCGCCGCAACCGTACGGTCAGGCCCGACTTCTACCCGGAACTTTTCCCCTTCCACTGCATGGGGTTCAAACGAAAAAGTTGTCCCGTCGATGGTGTAGGAATTTCCCGCGGTTTCTATAAGTTGGTCGTTGATTCTCAATGTGAGGTTTTTGCCGTTCGTGAAGGTCGCCCCCGAATTAACGTCAAGTCCGAGTTTCGCGAATAATCCGTCATCGGTGTCAACTATATCGATTTTGCCGTCTCTTCCGTGCGCACTCGCCGTCATAGTGAAACTGTTCGTGAGGGACGAATAACTCATCTTCACGCCCGCACTCGAATTGTTGACGGCATCCATCAGTCCGTTCACGCTCATGTTGGGGTTCACGTCGATTTCAACACCGTTAATTGTGATTTTTCCTGTTTCCGCCCCTATACCCAGTGAAGCTAAAGTCGTGCGAACATCAACCGAAACAGCCTTTACTTCGAGAACCGGCAGGTCAAGGTCATTGAGCGGACTCGTCGCAGTCGAAACAGTGAAAGCCGAACCGTCTGTCGTTTTAAGAATCGCCTTACCGTTATCGAATTCAACCGTGATTTTTTCGTCGTCATTCCACGAATGGGACTCAACCGCTGTCTTGAAAGCGTACTCATTGCCGTAGGTCAAGATTTCGTCTACGGTAACATCATCTCTGAAAGCTTGGAGCGTTCCGCTCGTGTTAATCGGGTCGCCGTTACCGTCAAGTATATTCACCCCGAACTCTCTGTATGCGGTATATTCCGAGTAGGTGGCGTTTTTGTAGCTGTCTTCTTTGACGAAGGTGACATTCTTGGTGATTTCCGCAAACCGTGCGGAGAGGGCAGGGTCGAGGCTTCCGCTGCGATGCGTCGCCATCATTTCGCGGGCATCGGTGAATCCGCCGTTGTTTTCTTTGAAAAGCGTTTCGAAATGCGGCAACTGCTGCCGGTCGAGAACGTTGTTAAATGCCAATTGGAACAATTCGTCTTTTTGGGCAGCGGTCAAGTCGTCTTTGACCGACTGATATTCCTCCCACACCAGGTCGTCGTGCATTTTTTCGGTGGTGGAATTAAAAAGGTTCAGCTTAGACTCATATTCGGCTTCAACCGATTCACGAATCCAGTCATACCGGCGATTTTCCGGCAGGTTCGGATTTTCTGCGAGTGCGTCGGCAAGCCTTTGGGTCGCAATGTCGGAAATATGCGCCTGCACCGCCGAATCATTTATGCCGCGCGGAATGAGACTCTGTCCGTCAATGGTAAAATCCTTCGATGAAGCCGTACGGAAAACAATCTGCTTAACATCTTCCCCGATTTGAATATAAAGCGAATTCGCCCCCGTTTCCATGGCGCGCGGGTCGAAAGACAAAGTCTTTTCGGGTTCCATCTTGATTATATCGGAAACCGAAATCGCACTTCTGTTAGTAGAAGTGATGTTTCCGCTTGAATCTACCCGAACGATTCCCTCACCGTCGTTGGCAGTCCCGAATTCCTTTTTCAATGCGAGGTTAAGCGCGTCGAGTCCTTTGCCGTCCTCGGTAACGTTGAACGCAAAAGTCTTCGAAACAGTCCCCACACGAACCAAGAAAGCGAAAGTGTCTCCGGCTTCGGCAGAATCAAGGGCATTTACATCAATCGCAACCCCCGCCCCGAAAGTAACCCCTTCCAGTTTAGCTTGGGAAGCGTTGTTCACCAATTCAACGTTGTAAGTAGCCGATTTCGCCCCTGTTCCCGATGAAACGCTCACCCCTGCGGGAGTTTTCAAGTCCCCCGCCGCATTAAATACAGAGGTTTTGGTCTGATTAAAAATGCTGGAGTTCTTGAGGTAATTCGCGCGGTTCAGTTGGTCGAAGTAGGTGTTCTTAAAAGTCTGGAAC
This sequence comes from Oscillospiraceae bacterium, assembly GCA_009777835.1. GTDB lineage: Bacteria > Bacillota > Clostridia > Oscillospirales > Ruminococcaceae > Ruminiclostridium_E. The sequence continues at coordinate 11,229 of WRKZ01000044.1, forward strand.
TTGTTTATAACACTCCTGTACGCGTCCTGCTGCGCCTGAAGCTGCAGCACCTTCCTTTTGTTGCTGTTGATTCGCAATTGGGTCGCCCCGCTCATCGCTTTGACAATCGCCTCCACGTCAAGCCCGGAGTTCAGTCCGCTTATTCTCAACCTATTGTTATTTACCATGATTATGCCCTCTTTCTCTAATTTTTCCGACTAGTTTAAGATTATCATTTTTTGGGAGAAAAATGATATAACTTGTTTAAAACATCTTTTGAAACCGCCTGCGACGCTTCCACGTTGGAAGTCTCGGCGAGTAACAGCTCACTCCTGATGATTTTGACCTCCCTGGGGGCTTTCACACCGAGTTTTACCCGGTCTTTCCCGCTCTCAAGGGCGATTACTTCAATCTTCTCGCCGTTCACCGTCTCGATTACGAACGATTCTTCCGTTTTACGGGTAATGACTAACATGACTTTTCACCCGATTCTTCTAATTTCTCAGATTCCTCAAACTCGTTGAATCCCTCACGGTACAGCGGAAACCGAAATTCCTGCTCTTCATTGAGGATTACCTGTGCCGCATGATTATTCGCAGTGTTAATCACGACCGGGGCTTTCAGGTTCAGCGTAGTCTTCTTGAAATCGTTGGGTACTGTGGCAATCGCCAACAGCCGTATACTTATATTATCGGACGAATCAGGTGAAATCTTTAGCGTTTTCAAAGTTGAACGCTCAAAAGTTTTCGGATTAACGCTGTAATCCTCCATCACGATACACGGGTCGAACACGACAAAACAAGGCGTAACGTCTTCGGTGGATTGCAGCCATTTCGGATACACATCTTCCCCAAGCGGACTAATCAGCGCGAAGGTCTTTACATCTTCGAACGCAAAAATCCCTGCCGGAAACGTGAGCAGATTTTCTTTCCCGACTTCTATTTCACCGAAATCTCGCGTATTAATGGTCATACTTCATTCTCTTTTCTTTTTTGAAATGGGGGATTCTCCCCCAAACCCCCTGTCGCTTCGCAGGGAAACCCTGCTACGCTCCCTAAAGACCGGGGATTCTCCTAAAACGTCAAGCTCACCTGCTAGCGGCAGAGCCGCTACCTGCGAGCTCTTGTTTTGCTCCCCAACCTCCCTTGCTACCCTAACACATTCAGTATCGGTTCGTAGTTAGGGTTCGCGCTGGGCGGAACATAAATAGGTTCCCCCACGTACTCGATTTCAATGCGCGGATGTTGCGCAACGTTGATTTCCACCGTGCCGGGATTGAATATCAACCGTGAAGCCTCGACGTGTTCCCAGTCTATGTTCATATCGTCGAGTTGATAGTCTATGTTCAGTACGCCGTCTTCATACGTGAAGTTCGCGCCGGTTTTCGGGATGAAATCCATCACCGTTTGAATCGAGAACCCCGCACGGAAATTTTTCTTCGCGACTTCCACGGGTGAAGACCCCCGCGCGAACTCGTTGCCTTCTTCGGCAACCCGCGCAGTCCCTTGATATGCGAGTTTTATTCCCCTTTGCGCTTCTTCATACGTGAAGTCGCCCATGTTTTTGTGACCCAACCCCATGCTCGAACGTGCGGCATAGGTATCGATGTTCAGCTTTGCCGGGCGTGCTTCCATTCGATAGCCGCCTTTATTGGTGCTGACTTTCATGCGCGGAAGTTGTTTTCCGGGACTTTCGAGGGATGCCCTCGTCACGTTTATTTCGATTTTCACCGGAACAGTATTCATTTGTAAAAGATTTGGATTCATGGCAAGAGTGCCCTCCTTAATTTCATTTTGTTTTGTTTTAAATGGGGCTTCGCCCCAAACCCCCTCACCTGCGGCGGCAGAGCCGCCTTGGTTCGCTAAAGAATGGGGGGGTTTCCCCCCCAACCCCCCCCCCCCCCAAGTAGTAGAATAAATTCTTTTAAGAAAAATATCTTACTGTTCATACTGATTAACTGTGTTGTACTGAATATCGGTAGTTCCCGATTTACTATAAAGAAGTTAGCATCTCGGATGTCCAATATTCAATGACAGCCCGAGTGCTTCAGATTGCACAGAAAATTTAGAAAGCCTACAGGCCAGTCCCATTACCGCCCTTCTATAGACCATTTTTGAAAAGTAATTATACCGCAAAATCCATCTAAATACATTTCGATACGCACAAATAACAACGCTAAAACAAGTGATATGACACAATTCTACTAACCTGTGGAGTTGATTTGTCAGTTAACTCAATCCTTGCCTCGCTTTGTTATGTCACTCAGAAATTACAAACATAGAATGTGTTTTCAGGAGTTGTCTGCAGCCCTCTCTTCCGAAGCAGGAAGACTCTACCCGCTCAAATGCGACATGATTAGAGAAACAGACATCAAGGAGGCCTTCCAATGGATTAAATCGAATTTAGGTGGTGTGGATATACTGGTCAACAACGCTGGTGTGGCTAGCGAGAACAGTCTGATGGGTGGGCAACCATAAGCTTTCCAGTCACGTAATTATGAAGTACGTGTATAACCGCTTCACATGTATCTGCTTATTATCACGTATTTCAGGTGGTCCAGTGGACAGCTGGAGAAGTATATTGGAACTGAATGTGCTGGCGCTAAGCGTCTGCACTAAAGAAGCCATTCAGTCCATGCGAGAGCGGGCGGTAGACGACGGACATATTATCCATATGAACAGGTCAGTACGATGTCACGAATAAGAAACAATCTGCCTTATATGATGGGACTGAGTGAGTCACACCATACGTCACCGCGTCCTATGACAGGGCCGTGGCCAGGAAATAACATTAAGGTACAGGTATGCGCCGCAAAACGACGTTTCGGTCAACGACGGACCGCATACACGATGACGGTCCCATAAGATATTAATATTATAATATAATATTATAATACTTACCATTGTGTTACAATTGCCTACAGTATTCAGTACAGTAACATGCTGTACAGGTTTGTA
>WRKZ01000045.1 GCA_009777835.1 Oscillospiraceae bacterium
GACCCGAGCGGCTTGCGAGGTTTTGCAAAGCAGATGCGGATTGTCAAGGAACAAGGTTCTTAGATAGTCCGCTTTCCTGCGTTTGCCGGTTTTCTGCTTTGGAAAACCAATGCGATAAACTCCGAGCAGTACATTGTGATTTTTGCAATTGTTCCTGTTTCGCTTTGTTGTGTCAAATTCGACTGGTAAATATTTCTATATAATATTTTCAAAAATCACTTGACTTTTTATTAGAAAGCTCCTTCATAGATAATCCTTATTTACAATCGTTTAATCGTCTATGATATTCCCAGTATACCACTGATTTTTCCGTCTGTCAAGTGTTTTTGCAAAAAGAATTGTCAAAAGGAATCGAACCACCAACAAGACGTACAAACTACCCAAAAGACATCTTAAGTTCCTGCATTCTCCACACAAAAAAATCGGACACCTTAACAGTGTCCGATTTTGCACGCTTGCCCTATGGTCGATACCAATCAGTGTCAAGACTCTGTTGGCGGAGTAACATCGTCATCTAAATGAGCACGAATTTCGGATAGCACATTTCTTATCTCGATGTTTTGTCTTCTGTTAAAGATAACAGAAATAGTTAAAGCTGTCAAGGCGGTAATGCCCGAAAAGATTGCGACTATTACTATTACCGTGTTTGAGTTTGCAGCCGAAGATTCTTTAGATTCTTTAGATTCTTCCTGCTCAATTGTCGAATCAGCATTTGTACTAATCTGCCCGTTAGCGGAAGTTGATTCGGGTATATCAGAACCGGGCTGTAAATCCTGCCTTTTCTCGGCACCGCTTTCCACCAAGTTGACAATATTTTTCGCAGACACCATCTGTGCGGTTTCATCGTCCAAAAGGTCTAAAAGTGCGTAAAATTTTGTCACTTCCTCCGCGTATCTGCCCCAACGACCTACAATATCGCTACCCACCATGAAGCGTTCGGGAAACTCGCCGATAAGTTCTGCCCATCCCTCCAAATCCTTAAGAACATACTCTTCAAATACAATCCATGAAATATCATAATACAGATTATCATTCTCCGTAAGCATTTCGCGCGTAATTTCAATCAGATTCGGTATTTCAATGCGCCGTGAGATTCCGACATGGGGCCAAATGATTTTTGTGTTTCTGTTATGTGCGAGGGCTTGCCGCATTTCTTCCAGATAAATGGGGTCATCACTGAAATAGCCCGCCACATTATGATGAACCATTACAGGCAAGCTATATTCCGCCGCTAAATCGTATATTTCAAGCATGGCGGGATGATTGGCGCGGGGCGGTTCGCCGTATGTGAGTGCGGTCAAGTCATCGTGACGGCTCATCAGTTCCCCGATTCCGTAAAATTGCCCGGGATAAGTATCCAACAATTGTTTTATGTATTTTGCCGCATATTTATCGTTGGGATTAATTCCGCATATGAAGGGGTAAAACCTGTCTTTAATTTCGTCCGGTTGCCGTTCCAAATGCGCCATCATAATATAATCCGTCGCACTGTAATAATAGGAACGCGAATCATTGCTGAGATAATACGCGGGCATATTCGGTGCGTGTTCGTCCCATTGCTTCGCCATCGGCATACCGAATAAAACCGCTCGTGAAACGCCCGCCTTGTCCATTTCAAGGACGAGTTTTTCCAATCCTTCGGTTTCTTGAGTAAAATCAAGATAGTGAAGATGTGCGTCTACAATGTTATATCTGCGAGGTGTTTCCGCAGATGCGGAAACGAAAAGGTTTCCGATAAGCGCGAATAACATAACCCCAATGAAACACCAACGTTTCCTCATAATATACTCCTCTTCTCTTAACCCCGACGTAATCACGGAACTTGTTTTCGTGATTACAAGACTTGCAACAGTATAACACACATCTGTCGAAATTGCAAGGATTTTCTTAGTTAAGGAGCAACACCACTACACCATCACGATTTCGATGTTGGTGTAATAATGCTTCAGTATATCGTCGCTCGAAAACCCTCTCCTGCCGAGAACGTCCGCGCCGTACTGGCTCAATCCCACACCGTGACCGAATCCCCGCGTTTCGAACACGAACACGCCGCCGCTGCGGAACGACGTTTCAAAAGCGGTGGAGCGCAGATTAAATATTCGCCACATATCCCCCCCCGAAAGGGTGGTTTCCCCTGCTTTAACCGAGAGTACGTAGCCGTATTCGTTTTTGAATATGTCAACGAACCATTGTGAGTAATCAATCGGCATGGAAGCCGTTCGGTTATAGTCGAAGATGGCAAGCCTGATAGATTCGGAGGTCATTTCGTTATGCACAATGAAGTTCGGATGTTCTCTGTCCCAAGAACTCTCAACGCTTTGAAGATACGGGAAATCCTGCCCCCAAACCGAAAATGCGGTGTTAGTCACCCCTGCGGAAATTCCGTGATATACCGCATATATTGGCGCACCCTCGAAAAATAAAGCCCGATTTGCTCCGTGTCGCGCCGCCGCACGAAAAATTTCGAGATAATTGTCGTAATCGTCGCCGTAACGTTGTCGGGCGATTTGTGCGGTAAAAAAAGGCTGACAAGACGCGGCATCATCCGAAATGACCACCCCGTCTTCCAACATCCGAAGCAGATAGGAGTGTGCGGCAACCGCCTGAGCATTGAGTGCCTGCTGATGGTAAGTCGCGGGGATTTGCGCGAACAAACAACCGATAAGGTAATCCTCAATCCCGATTTGTACCACCTCACCCGATTCGGTCAACAACATCGATATTTGCTGCGGAAAATCGTAATCGGCAGACAGGTGTGAATCCGCCGCGGAGGAATCGCCTCCCTCGCCGAAAACCCTTCCGTATATCGGGGGAACCCCCAGAAGCAACCCCGCAAAAACCGCAACGATTATGATGTACTCTCTCATAAGACGAACCTCCCGCTTTCAGAATTTGTTATAATAATATGCTCGTCCGATAAAAATATGAGAGTGTCTTGTTGACTAAACCCGAATTCCCCCCTGCTCGAAGGAATAAATCCAACATTCTTTGACTTTGTCGCCGCTCATTTCTTCAATTGCCTTTTTGTATATGAGTAACTGACCGCGATAATCGTCAATCAGCTTAGGGATTGACGTGTTGCGGTTGGTTTTGTAATCGACGAGTATAATTCCGCCATCCTCGTAGAAAAACATATCGGCAATCCCCTGTATGAACGAATTTACGCCGTAATCCGCCGTAATCCCCAACTCCGACAGCGGAATTTCGGTATAAATCTTATATTCCTTCACGACATGGGGGGATTTTACCGCCCTTTGACCTAATTCGCTGTGAAAGAATCCCGCAATATCAGAAGGATTGATTGCCTTAAACTCAATGGGGGTGAATCGCGGGCGCAGAGCCTCCAACTGCTCCGAATACTCCCCTTTTTTGAAATCGATGAGTTCCATCGCCTTGTGATAAGCATCCCCGCGCTTTTTTCCGGTGAGCCGTCTTTCCCCGTGAAACGACGGATTCCGCGGGAAGATTGCAGGTTCATCGTGTTCGTAGGCGTTCAGATTATACACGCTTGACTTCACACCGACCTGTGTAGCCGTCATTTTAGCGGGAATCCCCCCCAGGATTTTTCGTGAATATTCACTGTTAATATTCGCGAGAATCCGCTCAAAACAATCCCGATTCAACGTGACTTTCTCGCTTTCGGGGATTTTTTCGCCTTCGCCAAAGAGCGGGCTTTGCTCACCCTGCAGAGAAAATTCCGCAGGAGTTATCGTATCAACCAACCACTCGGCATAGCTGTTCGCACGGATTTTCCCGCCTTTGGCAAACCCCGTAAAAATCAGCTTACATTCTGCCCTGGTTGCGGCTACGTAGAGTTTACGCTTCTCTTCCTCTATAATGAAATCTCGCGACAGCCGCTTTTCGTAATCGGTGAGCAGGGTTTTGAACCTGCACAGACTTTCCTCGTCGAAATAATCGGCGACTATTCCCGCAGTCGGATTGAAGCGAATCGGCGGGGACTTTTTTGCTTTCCCCCCTCCCCTGAAATTGAATTCCCGGTTCACCCCGGCAACAAAGCATATCGGGAACTCCAACCCTTTCGCCCCGTGAATGGTGAGCAGCTTTACGCACCCTCCGTCGCCGAAATCGCTCGAATTCACATTAGCCTGCCGAACGTCAAACCCGCCTTTGTCTAATTCTTTTATATAGGCGAGGAATGAGGGCAACCCCGAATCGGCTTTGACGTTTCCTTGTGTCACATCGGCGAAGCGTTCGGCATAGTACGACAACAGACGAAGATTCGCCTTTCGGGATGCTGTTTTGCTTCCCGCAATGAGCGGCAGGAATCCCCCGTCGGAATTAATCGCCGAAATTAATTCGGCGGCACTGCTGATGTCGGCAATCCGTCGATAACGTGACAACGTGTCCAGAAACTCCGCAATTTTAGGGGAGGGACTTTTCCGCTGTTTCGCCAACAACGCCGAATACAGCGGGATTTTCTTCCGACCGATACGAACCGCCGCCACTTCTTCGGCGGTAAAAAAATACATCGGGGAGAGCATTATGTTAAACAGACTTAAATCGTTATAGGGATTGTTGATTACCGTAAGCAAATCGAGGGCGAGGGCGACTTCTTCAGTCTTGAGGTAGCCGTTCCCCCCGGAACTGACACAGGGAATCCCGTGTTCGGCGAAGACCCGCTCATACACGCGGAAATTCCGCGGGCCTACACTTGATAACACGGCGAAGTCTCCCCAGGTACAACGTCGGGCGGTTTTATCCCGGTCGAAAACGCGGAAATCCTCATCCGCAATTATAGCCTTGATTCGTAAAGCCGTATAGCGTGCTTCGGCTTGAATCCCGTCGCTCTCGTCCAAATCGGGGAAGTCATCCTCACTCAGCAAACACAGCTCACTCGTGAAGCGTTCGTCGGAAATATCCCTGCCGGGTTTCAGCGCGACTTTTTCGGTATATCCCGGCATAATCTTCTCGAAAATGCGGTTCACACTGTCCACCACCTGCCACGATGAGCGGAAGTTTCGCGATAGATACATGACTTCATAATCGGGATTTTGCGAGACTTCGTCGAACACCCGCGAATCCGCCCCGCGGAATCCGTAGATGGATTGTTTTAAGTCCCCCACCAGAAACAGTTTGCCGCCGTTACAGTCTAACAGACGAAACAACTCATACTGCAAGAAGTTAGAATCCTGAAACTCATCAACTATAATCAACTTGTAATTATCGGCGATTCTTCGGCGAACACTCTCCTTCTCGCCGAGTAACTTCAAGCATAAATGCTCGGAATCGGGGAAGTCAAGCACTTTATTTCTGCGTTTAATCTGTGCGAAATTCTCTTCATAAAGCCGTTCTAACCTGACGAGGGTATTTATCACAGGAGAAAGCCGTTCAACGGCATTTTTGAAATCAGCGATTAACACCACCGCATCGGCAACCCCCTCTTTGATTTTCTTCACCTTGTCACGATTAGCGCGAACGGCTTCTTTAATCTGTTCGTCTTCGTTTTTGTCGAGGTTCATTTTCGGGAATGTTCCGCTGTAATTATAATCCTCATAATAACCTTGAAAGAACGCCAAATCCCCGTTCAGGAACTTCACCGTTTTGTCGAATTCCGCTAAAGACAGACTTTCGTGGGTTAATTCGATGGCTTTTTCGATTTCCTTCTTGATAAGCCCGTAGTAAATCGGGACAACCTCATCAAAATACCTGTCGGCATACGAAAACAATTCCAATTGACACTCTGTTCTGCTTTGTGAATCCGGCAGATTCCGCGTAAAATCGTACAACTCACGAATTGCCTGCCGCAGATTGAAATCGCCGCTTGTTCCCCCGGTTGACGACGACACCCCGAAAAACTCACACGTACGCTCGATTTCCTGCGGCTCACCGTCATAGAACTCTTCAAGAGTCTCTGCCATTGCTTGTTTTGAAAGCAGTTCCAACTCCTCTTCATTCCCAACCCGAAACCCGGGTTCAAGCCCGATTAATCCCGAGTTTTCCCGCAGTAAATCAAGGCAGAAAGCGTTGATGGTGGTAATCTGCGCTTCTTCCAGGCGAATCAACTGCTTTTGAATCAAACGAAGCAACGCCGAATCCTCTCCCCCTTGACTTAAGCGAAACTTCAACTCTTTTTCGAGGCGTTCTTTCATCTCGGCGGCGGCTTTACGCGTAAAAGTCACGAGTACGATTTCAGAAGTTGAAACGGGGTTCTCGGTTGCGGTAAGCAGCCGAATCACGCGTTCAACCAAGACGGCGGTTTTTCCGCTGCCCGCCGCCGCCGAGACCAAGGCAGACTTGCAAGCCCCATGCGAAATCGCCGCTAATTGTTCATCAGTCCAGATTCTCATCAGATTGAGACACCACCCTTTCAATCAATTCTTTGCGAACGGTGCGGTTTTTCTTCTTGAAGCAGGAAGCCGAGAAGTCGCAATAATCACAGACGGGACTTGACAGATTTGAATTTTCTGCCGATTTCGACGTTTTAACAAGGGGAATCGCCGATATATTTCCGCGTTTGAGTCGTTTTACCTGAACATCAACCAGTTTCTCGCAGTGGTTCTTGAGTTTTGCGTAGGAGGTCGGACTCAACCGTCTCACACTGAAGAATTTCTTTGCGGCGGTAGAATTGGTTTCGTTGCGATAACGATTCTGTTGCGCCTCAAAATCGGGAACACCGGGATTGCCTTCCACCACAACCCCGCTGGGAATGTGCGACGAAAGCCAGTTCTTTCTCAAAGCCGATTCATCGTTTCGGGAATCCGGCGGAAGCACACTCGCGACGTTTCCGCCATCGGAAGGCAGATACAACGCCGCCGCAGGGCGTGCGGTTTCACCGTTGCAGACAGCGAAAAGATACAAGAGCATTTGCATATCCAATCCGTAGAACACCGAAGGGAAATCCATCTCTTTATTACCGGATTTATAATCCACCACACGAACGAAATCACCATCGGGAGTCGAAAGCTTGTCCACTCGGTCGATTTTCCCGATAAGGCGAATGTTCTCGTTTAGCGCGAAATCGAATTTCCTCTCAAAATCAGCGGGTTTGAATCCCGAATCAGCGAAGTCGCCGCAGATATGCTTCAACATTTTCACAATTCCCGACTTGAAACTCATGAGAATATACTCTTGGCGTTTCGTCTGGGCGTATCCGGCGGGGAGTTTAGTGTTGCGGTACTCACGAATCGCCGACAAAACAAGTTCCCCCAGTTGGGAATCGGTGAGTGCGCCCAACCCCTCAAGTCGGTCTTTGTATTCCCGAAGAATACAGTCCAAACAGTAATGGATTAAGTTTCCGCGTTCCATGGCGGCGGGTTCTTCATCGTTTTCACTTATCGGAAGGTCGAGGCCCAGCCCGTATCGGCAGAAGAACTTGAATCGGCAGCTCATCATGGTCTCGATTGCGGTAGGCGAAAATCTCTCAAAATTGAACAGTTTGTCGGCGGTTTCGGGGGTGAGAACATGCTCGTCGGTTGAAAATTCTTTTGAGAAATTTTTCGAGAAAATTTTCGGGGAAACAAACAGATTCTGCAATAAATCCGACGGTAAATCCGAAAGCGGGTGGTTTTCTTCCGCGAGAATCCGTCGTGCAGATTTAACCGTCCATATACGAGACTCGGTCGGTAAATCGGAGGTTTTGTTTATAGTCAAGCCTTGCTTTTGCGAAAGCTCCGCGAATATCGGGCTCGGCAGGAGTTCTTCCCATGCCGCATTGGAAAGCGGTGCGGTTATGAAAAGCAGTTCCGAGGGGAGGGTCATTGCTTTATTCAGCATGAACCGTTCAAAATTGTAGCGTTCTTCGGGGTTGGGCAGTATTTCCATGCCGATTTCCGACAGGGATTCTAACTCTCGAGAGGAGAACGCACTGTTTTCCCCCACCGATGTTCTTTTGGGGAAGCATCCCAAATTCGCCCCCATCACAAAAGCGACTTTAATCCCGCTTAATCGGCTGCGCTCAAGCTCACCGATTACCACCGCGTCGAGTACTGCGGGGGGCTTGGCTATATCAACCGACGCAAACACGCCGCGGAGTATGTCGCTGTATTCGGCGATGTTCATGGTTTCGCCGTCCTCATTTTTGAAAAAAGCGTGAAGAGACTCAAACACGTCGATATTTAAATCCCACAATTGACGGAACTCGTCTTCAAGCGACTTATCAAGCGACTTGTCAAGCGATTTGCCCCCTTGTTTGGCAATCCCCTGAACGGTTCGTTGCAACTGCATTGTTTCAAGCAGGAACTCGCACAGGGCCTCGGTAATCCTGTCGCCGGATTTGTTGGTGCAGGCTTTTTTCAAGGCGAGCAACGGGTTCACGATTTCACTTCGCAGGGGTTCGAGTTGGTGTAGAATCCGATTAGATTCGGGAAAAGGCTTCACCCATTCTCGTTTAGTCAGCGCGAAACGAAACGCCGCCCGTTCGAGCAAGTCCATGCTTCTTTTAGAGAGCCGACGAGTAAATCGCTGCCCCCCGCGGGAATGTTCGTAACGCTTATTCTGCTTGTGATTATCAAGCCTGCCCAATACTAAATTCCGTGCCGATTCATAGTTTTCGAGGTCTCCCCTTACCCGAACGAATCCGCTCCGTATATACGAAAGCAGGGCGGGAGTCTCGGCATTAAGCGCGTCGAGTGCGCAGACTATGAATCGTGTCATGGGTTTGGTGATAATGGGTTCGGGAAGGTCGGCATAGCAGGCGATGTCGTATTCCGCCAGGGATTCTTTGAGGCGTGTAACCGTTCCCGCTTTACTGTCGGGCATTAAAACGGCGATTTCATTGCAGGAATACCCGCACTGCGTGATTAATCGGCGAATCTGCGCCGCAATAAACTCACATTCATCGGCGATGTTGTCGGCGGTTCGTAACTCGACCTTCGGCGAATTAGCCTCCCCGCCTAAATCGACAAACTCACCGATTTGATTGGGGTCGAGGTTGCGTTCAAGCCGTTTAATCAGTATGTTCATGGAACGCAACTCACTGTTTGAACTGATTTTCGAGTCGGTTCGCAATAAAAGCTCAACGTTTTCGGCGGATTCACTCAACGCTTTAATCAACGCAATCTGGCTTTGGGAAAATCCGTCAAATTCACTGATGAAGATTTCCCGACCGCGGAAACAGTCGTGATTAAAGAGCAATACGGCGGCACGCAGAATATCGTCCAACTTATCTGCGAACCCTTGTGAAAGACTGTCGCAATATGCCGGGTAAATCCGGGCTATGTCGCTGAGTTTGAGGAACAAGGGAGAATCCGCTGATTCGGCTGATTCGGCGAAATTCCGCTCAAATTCGCACGGGTCAAGTGCCGCTGATTTGAGGTTAGCGACAATCCCCAACATTCTGCTCGCCGCGCTGTACGAAACGCTGTTATAGTATTGAAGGTTGGATTTGAGCTGCGATAAAGTCTTGTACATGGTCAGCGATTTCACGATATTATCGGCATAGAGTTTAGGTTCGCCGTATTTGCCAATCACGTCGGCGGCGAGTTTGGAAAATCCGGTTATTTCCGTCTGTGCGATTTTTTCCGCGCCTAACAGCTTGTACATCGAACGCTCACTCTCGAACAGGAACTGTTCCGGCACGATTAAAACGGGAAAGCTACCTAAATCGCTCGATTTAAGCCGTTTAATCAGATATTCACGACGAATTTCCGCCGAAAGCGAACCGATAAATTTCAACATTTTTTTATTTTAGCATTATTTTAAGGAAATTTCAACTACAGTATTGTAATTCATAAAGAAATGTTATATAATAACTTAGAGGTTCGCGAAAGGAGCGGTATATGGAAATCGTGAAGTATGACGGAAACTCCCCTGTTGATGAAGCTGTTTCATGCGATGAGCCATTGATTGCGGCGATTTCAACCAACGGGAAAAAGGCGTTCGTCAGCCAGATTGATGAATCGGTCGAGCATTATATCCTGCTCCAAAAATCCGGTGTACCCGGAAGTGAAATCGACAAGTATTTCCGAATAACGTTCGGCAAATCAGGCGCGGACTGGACTTTCGTCTGCCCGAACGACTACAAAAACATCACGGATAAAACAAGACGGATTTCTGCCTATTACAAAGACGGATTCACGGTCATATCGTCATTTTTAGCCGAATTCGGGTACTTTTGCGATATATCAATCCCGAAGAGGTATGCTAAACAAGGGCTCGCGAGCGGCGGCTCTGCCGGCGGTAAGCGAGCTTGACGAGACTCTCTTGAGTCACCGGAAAATAAATAAAGAAACGAGCAAAATCATGGATTATCCCGCAAATTTCATTCACGATATTATAGAGAAAGACCTTGCAAAAGGCATTGTCAACAAAATCCACACGCGGTTCCCGCCCGAACCTAACGGATACCTTCATATCGGGAGTGCGAAAGCAATCCGAATTAATTTTGAGGCGGCGAAACGCTACGGCGGTCTGTTTAATCTTCGATATGACGACACCAATCCCGAAAGAGAAGAGGACGAATACGTCCGCTCTATTCACGAGGATATAGTGTGGTTGACCGGGGAAGAACCCACCGGGGGGATTTTCTTCGGCTCGGATTATTTTGAAAAATGTTATGAAGTCGCGCTTGGGCTGATTAAATCGGGGAAAGCCTACGTCTGCGATTTATCGGGTGAGCAAATGCGGGAATACCGCGGAACGCTTACCGAACCGGGGAAGGAATCGCCTTTCAGGAACAGGAGCGTTGAAGAAAACCTCGACCTGTTCACACGGATGAGGGCGGGGGAATTCCCTAACGGGCATTGTACGCTCCGTGCGAAAATTGACATGGCTTCCCCCAACATGAATATGCGTGACCCTGCGATTTACCGAATCAATCATACCGAACATCACAGGCAGGGCGATAAATGGTGTATATATCCGCTTTATGACTACGCACACCCGCTTCAGGACGCATTTGAAAACATTACCCATTCCTGCTGCTCGATTGAGTTTGAGAATCATCGTCCGCTCTACGACTGGGTGGTCGAACAATTGACAGTTGACAATGGACAATTGACAGTTGACAATGGACAATTGACAGTTGACAATGGACAATTGACGGTTGACAACGGACAATTGACGGTTGACAACGGACAATTGCCGGTCGGTCCGACTAACCGCCCTCATCAGTATGAGTTCGCGCGGTTGAACATGACGTATACGGTTATGAGCAAGCGTTATCTTCGTGAGTTGGTAGAGTCAAAGTTGGTGGACGGATGGGATGACCCGCGTATGCCTACACTTTCGGGATTGCGGCGGCGGGGTTACACACCTTCGGCTATTGCCGACTTCCTCGACCGTGCGGGATACTCAAAAGCGCAGAGCGTGGTTGATATCGCCATGCTGGAACACTGTATGCGGGAAGAATTGAACGCATCGGCACTCCGCAGAATCGCCGTCACCGAACCTTTACTCGTAACGATTACGAATTTCCCCGAAGATAAGAGCGAGATGTTCCCGATTTCCAATCACCCCGGTAATTCCGATATGGGGAAACGTGAGCTGCCTTTCACGAGGAGAATTTATATCGAGCGTAGTGACTTTTCGGATAATCCGCCACCGAAATTCCATCGGCTGAAACCCGGTACGGAAGTTCGGTTGATGTCGGCGTATATCATAAAGTGTGATGAGGTTGTTCGCGACGGAAACGGCGAAATCATTGAGTTGCGCTGTACCGCCGACTTAGAGACCGGGAACGGTGTCCCTGCCGACGGACGCAAAATCAAAGGGACGATTCATTGGCTTTCGGCAGAACACTGTACAGACTCCTCCATTATGCAGTATGAGCGGCTTTTCACGGCGGAAGAAATCCCCGGAGATGCTGATTATACCGACTTTTTGAATAAAGATTCCGCTAAGTTAATCAGCGGTGTAAAGTTGGAAAAAACCCTCGAAACCGCCAAACCCGGCGAGAGATTTCAGTTCGTGCGGTTGGGATACTACACACCGGATTCTAAAAACCCGAACGTATTCAACAGTATTGTTGATTTAAAGAGCAGTTACAGACCTTAAAACTGAAAAAGCAAAACAAGAGCTCACAGGTCGGCGGCTTCGCCGTCGAGCAGGTGAGCTTGACAAGGCAAAATCAAGAAAAATCAAGAAAATTTAAGAAAGGAAAATCCGCCTTGCCGCGAAATCCGCGCTTTTCGTACATGGCGGACGGCATAGTCATATGAGATTCAAATATTGCGAAAAATGCGGCGTAACACTATCAATCGACGGGACTTGTCCCTCTTGCAAAATGATTAAGTTCGAGGAAATCCAATTCGACGAGAACGACTACACCCCGCGGTTTACGTTTAAAGCGAAAATCGAAGAACAGGAGATGATTCAGCCGCAATTCGAAGAGCCGATTTACGCCGCTTTCGAACCCGTGAAGCCGCCTGAACCGCCGCCACCTCCCGCGCCTGAACCTATGTCTTCCTTGCCGAAGGCTACATTACTCGAAGAACCTATTTCGATGCCGATTTACGTCAAACCCGTGCCGAAGCCCGAATCTGAAGCAGAGCCTATTGTTCAAGAAGAAGCAGCCGAGCCGATTCAAGAAACAGAACCCATGCCGGTTGAGGTCGCGCCAACGCCTGAACCCACATCTGTATCTGTTCCCGAGCCTGTACCCGTGTATACTCCTCCGGTGGCGGTTGAGGTCGCGCCAACGCCTGAACCCGCACCGATGTATACTCCTCCTGTGCCTGTTATGCCTGTTCCTGTTTCCGAGCCTGTACCCGTGTATGCACCTCCTGTGCCTGTTATGCCTGTTCCCGTTCCGATTGCGCCCGAACCGGTGTATGCCCCTCCTGTGCCGGCTCCCGCACAACCGATGTTTGTTCCGCCACAACCTGTCCCTGTTCCCGACCCTGCCGCAGTTCCGTATTACGGTGCGCCGCTGAAAATCGAGCCGAGTAAGAGTACTATTCCCACGAAATTACCGCCCGACCCGCATAAAATCGGCAGAGGGAGCAATAACACGGACAGACGAGTCGCGGCTATGTCGCAAGAAGAAATAGAACTCGAAAGAGCGAAAAAGTTAAAGGACTGGTAAGAAAAAAGTTCAAAGACCGATGAGAATCCCCCTTGACTTAATGTAAAATCTATGTTATACTATTAAGCGTTACTATTAATTTCAGCAGAAGCGGAGGATGTTACGTGGTCAATGAAAAGTCGTGCGGCGCGGTCGTTTACAGAAAGTACCACGGCAATACTGAAGTTTTACTCGTAAAGCACATTAAGTCGGGATACTGGTCTTTTCCCAAGGGTCACGTAGAAAACGACGAGACCGAGTCTGAAACGGCTGCCCGCGAGATTTTCGAGGAAACCGGGCTGGAAGTTTTCGTCGATACGGGATTTCGTGAGACGGTAATGTACAGCCTCCGTCACGATATAAAGAAGACGGTGGTTTATTTCGTTGCGCGGCTGAAGAAAAACGCCGAACTTGTCCCGCAGAGCGAAGAGATTTCTGAGATTCGTTGGGTGGAAATCGATAAAGCTTACCCGTTTCTTTCTTTCGAGAATGACCGTACGGTCATCAATAAAGCGAAAGAATTCATCGCGCTTATGAAGATTTAAGCCGCGAAGTTAAATATTCCTTTAAATACACACCCCTTATTATGAACGCAATTCCCTTGCAAGGCCGCGCCGTGAACCATGTCAGGCGGGAGACCGAGCAGCATTAAGCGGACTTCGACCTGTGCCGAGGTCAAATTGCGTTCATAATGGGGGGTGAGTTGTATCACCTCCTTTTAAATGGGGGATTCTCCCCCAAACCCCCTGTCGCTTCGCAGGGAGACCCTGCTACGCTCCCTGAAGAATGGGGGATTCTCCCCCAAACCCCCTGTCGCTTCGCAGGGAGACCCTGCTACGCTCCCTGAAGAATGGGGGATTCGCTTAAATCGTCA
>WRKZ01000046.1 GCA_009777835.1 Oscillospiraceae bacterium
ATGAATCAAAAAGCCCACGTTCTGGGAATGACGAACACCAATTTCATCAACGCAGTCGGTTACGACCACCCCGACCATTATACCACCGCACGAGACGTTGCAACCATGTCGCGTGCACTTATGCGGGACGAGAACTACGAACTCTTCTCCGAAAATATGCTCACACGGCTCAGCTCGGTTCGTGCAGGAACAGAACGAGAGGCCCAGCTTCTCAACACCAACAATATGATTACCTATTACAAAGGAATCGAAGGACTCAAGACAGGAACCACCGACAATGCCGGATTCTGCCTTTCGGCGGCGGCAACGAGAGGAGAAATGCGGCTAATCAGCGTAGTCCTCGGTTGTAAAGATAACTACGACAGGGTAGACCTATCCGAAAAGCTGTTAGACCGGGGATTCGCCGAGTATGAACTGTATTATCCGAAATCGCCGGAAGCACCGGAAATTCCCCAAAACACCGAAATGCCTGACAACCCTGAAAGTATGCCTTCTCGTTTTCCGCCGCTTTTTGTTCAAAACGGCATGGAGCGTGAAGTCGCAATCGCAGAGATTCTGCCGTCGGTGATTGTAATTCCCAAAGGCAGGGCAAAAGACATAGAGTACGAAATCTACCTCCCCGAAAAAGTCACCGCACCAATCGCGAAAAATCAACCGTTAGGAACCGTTACCGCCACCCTGGACGGTGAAGTCATATACGAAAGTTACGTCACAGCTGCAAGTGATGTGCGTAAACTGACCTTTTTTTCGATGTTGTTGGCAATGTTCAGGAGCTTTTTCGGAATTGCAATAAATTAACTCAAATTCATCTGAATCGTCTGAATCGTTCAAAAAAATCCCGCCTCAACCTATTGACAAACCCCGAATTATATGATATACTTTCACGAATGCTTACTTCACGGTTTAGGGGTTCATCGCCCTTTACTGCGATTTGAGCGATAAATACTATAATGTAAAGGGGTAAAACAATGTTACTCAAAGATGAAAAGACCGCTGTGATTGAGGCGAATCAAAACCACGAAAGCGATACCGGCTCGCCGGAGGTTCAAATCGCAATTCTCACAAGGAGAATCTCCGATTTAACCGAACACCTGAAAATCCACAAGAAAGACCATCACTCCCGCAGAGGGTTGTTCAAAATGGTAGGACACAGACGTAATCTGCTCAATTATCTGATGAAAAAGGATATCGAGCGTTACCGTGCAACAATCGCCAAACTCGGAATCAGAAAATAAAGCCAAACAAGGGCTAATAATGAGGGATTTGCTTCCTTCGTTATTAGCCCGACAAAGTAAGGAGAAATAACAACTATGTTTCAAAATCACAGAATTTTTAAAACAACCTTCGCCGGGCGCGAACTGACAGTCGAAACCGGCAAAACCTGCGAATTATCCAACGGCTCATGTTGGATTTCCTATGGCGAAACCGTTGTGATGGTAAACGTCACCGCTTCGCAAAAACCACGGGACGGCATCGACTATTTTCCGCTCTCCGTAGATTATGAAGAGAAACTGTACGCAGTAGGTAAAATTCCCGGCGGATTCCTCAAGAGAGAAGGTAGGCCCAGCGAAAAAGCGGTTCTGACTTCACGGGTGGTTGACCGCCCTATGCGTCCGCTTTTTCCGAGCGATATGCGTAACGATGTCGCGTTAGTCATGACCGTGTTGGCGGTAGACCCGGACTGTTCACCCGAAATCATGGGCATGATTGGCTCATCCATCGCAGTAGCGACTTCAGATATTCCTTGGAACGGACCGATTGGCGGAATCTTCGTGGGCTTGGTTGACGGCGAAATCGTTCTCATGCCCAACGCTGAACAACGGGCAAAATCCGACCTGCAATTGACGGTCGCTTCCTCAGCTAAAAAAGTTGTCATGATTGAAGCAGGGGCGAATCAAGTCAAAGACGATGTTATGATTAAAGCGATTGATGCGGCACACGCCGAAATCACCGGAACACTTATTCCTTTCATAAACGACATAGTTGCGCAAATCGGAAAACCCAAATTCACCTTTGACTCAATGGCGGTTGATGCCGATTTGTTCAAAGCGATTTCTGATTTTGCAGTGGAAAAAATCCGCTTTGCACTCGACACTAACGACAAGAACGTTCGCGAAGAACGTCTTGCCCCCGTTGTTGAAGAAATCCACGCTAAATTCGGCGGTGAAAGCGAAAACGCACCTTCTGTCGGCATAATTGACGAATGTATCTACAAACTCCAGAAGTACGTGGTTCGCCGTTGGTTGCTCGATGACAAGAAGCGAGTAGACGGTCGCCGCCTTGATGAAATCCGCGCACTTAACGCCGAAGTCGGACTATTGCCGCGGGTACACGGTTCGGGAATGTTTACGAGAGGACAGACTCAAGTCCTCACGATTACGACACTCGGTCCGGTAAGCGATTCTCAGCGAATCGACGGATTAGACGATGAAGATACCAAGCGTTATATGCACCACTATAATTTCCCGCCTTATTCGGTAGGGGAAGCTAAAAACAGCCGAGGACCCGGTCGCCGCGAAATCGGTCACGGGGCGTTAGCCGAAAAAGCACTCGAACCGGTTATCCCTCCCGTGGAAGAATTCCCATACGCTATTCGGTTAGTGTCGGAGGTACTCAGCTCCAACGGTTCTACTTCTCAAGGTGCAATTTGCGGTTCGACGTTGTCGCTGATGGATGCCGGCGTACCCATCAAAGCACCGGTTGCGGGGATTTCCTGCGGACTCATCACCGAAGGCGATGAATGGATGACCATGATTGACATTCAAGGAGTGGAAGACTTCTTCGGAGACATGGACTTCAAGGTTGGCGGTACGCATGAGGGTATTACCGCAATTCAGATGGACTTGAAAATCGACGGACTTACCCCGGAAATCATTCGTGAAGCGATTGAAACAACCCATAAAGCACGAATTCATATCCTTGATGAGGTTATGCTTAAGGCGATTTCAACCCATCGTCCGGAAGTCAACAAATATGCCCCCAAGATGCTCGGCACGAAAGTCCCCGTCGATAAAATTCGTGAGGTTATCGGAAGCGGCGGTAAAGTTATTCAAAAACTGGCGGCTGATTTTGAAGTCAAAATCGATGTTGACGATGAAGGTAACGTATTCGTTTGCGGTATAGATTCTGCTAAAACACAAGCATGTATAGAAACCATCAACTCAATAGTCGCAGAACCGGAAATCGGCACGATTTACAAAGGAAAAGTTGTCCGTGTGGCTGATTTTGGTGCATTTGTCGAGTTTGCGCCGGGTAAAGACGGAATGGTACACATTTCCGAGTTGGAAAACCGACGTGTCGAAAAAGTCGAAGACGTGTGCAAGGTCGGTGACGAAATGCTGGTAAAAATCATCAAAATCGATAAAGCTAACGGAAAAATCGGGCTCTCTCGTAAAGAAGCGTTGTTCGATATTGAAAAGAAGAATGTAAAATAAATCGATATAATTTCAAAAACGGCTGTTTCACGAAACAGCCGTTTTAAAATTTTCAGAAACTTATTCCACGTTTTGAATCTGTTCACGAATCTTTTCAAGCTCCCCCTTCAACTCTACGACTATGCGGGTAATCTCGATTTCGTGTGATTTTGAACCGATTGTGTTAATCTCACGGTTCATTTCTTGAACAATGAAGTCAAGTTTGCGACCGACTACGCTTTCTTTTTCAAGCAACTCGCGAACTTGGGAAATATGACTTCTCAAACGAACGGTTTCTTCATCAACTGCAGTTTTCTCTGCGAAAATTGCTGCTTCAAGCAGAATACGCTGCTCATCAACCCCTTTGGATATGACTTCATTCATTTTCTCAATCAGCCGCAATCGGTATTTTTCTACTCTTTCGGGGGAAGCCGCTTCAATCTGCGCTGTAGCGGATTCAATAAAGTCCAACCGCTCAAGAATGTCCGACTTCATCTTGACCCCCTCGGTCTCACGCATGGACACGAACTTCTCCAAAGCCGCTCCCGTAACCGACTCGACCGCTTGCCATACCGCATCTTCATCGACTTCTGCTTTAAGTACCGTAAACGCATCGGGAATACGCAGTACATCAGCAGGACTAAAAGACCCGATTATCAAGGAGGGCTTCATGGACATCTGAAACTCGTCCACCGCTTTTATATACGATTCAACCACATCTCGATTGAGTGCGACCTTGACTTCTTTTCCCGCAAGATTATGAATCGTAATAACAACCTCAACTTTTCCGCGGCTGACCCTCCCGCCGACTAAAGCCTTGAGTTTCTCTTCGATGTATCTGTACTGATAAGGCGTTTTCGCCGAAAATTCGTGATATCGATGGTTCACCGAACGAATCTCCGCCGTAATCTCCCGCCCGTCAATTATACGCTGTTCCCTCCCGAACCCCGTCATACTTCTAATCATAAATATACCTTTCCGAGCCACTAAGACTCACTACATTTAAACTTTCCTGATTAAAAAAGCCCTAATTCCGTACGCCACGACCGAACCACCGACTCATCCCCTGCACATATGCCGATATATTCTTCGAGGGTCAACTCCGATTCACGAATTTTCCCTGCATGGTATACCCCCACGAATCGCCAATGCCATGGTTCGTAGCTAATTCCGGTGATGTCAACCGAATATTTCGGATATCGAAGAATGAATCCATATTTATGGGCGTTCTCCAACAACCACGCGAACTCCGGTTTTTGCTCAAACCGCGTTTCATACGGCGTGAAGTCGATTGAAAGCCCCGCATTATGCTCACTTGTGCCGGGGGCTGCAATTACTCTCATGGTTAAATCAAAGGCTTCCTGCCTTGAATAGCCTTTTTTTAGCCAATTGTTAAATTCGTTCCTGAAATTTGTCTCCTGGGTCGAAATATTTCGATAAGCCGAAGCAGGGTCAAGAAACAATCCCGCTTCGGATGCCGCCGACATCATTTGGAGGGCATAGGGTGCTACTCGACTGTCTAAATAACGATTCTGCCCATTTTCAGACCATGAACCGATTGAAGCCAATTCGGGTTGGTATCCCTGCGGCAACGGATTCTTCCCGTTTATAAGCCATAATGCCCATTCGTTATCAATTTCACTCTCGCGAATAGTGAGGGTGAATAAGGGGAGTAAAAGTAACACCGCAATGATAAAAATCAGGCTCGCTACTGCTTTCCTCACTGAATAAAATCCTCTTCTTTAAGCCGAAGTCTCCGCGCTCCCCCGGAAATCCCGGTATTACATTCGTCAAGAATTTTGACGAGTTCATCACGCATTTCACGTTCAAGTCCCATGGAATCGAGAACGTTTTCAATGGTTGTCTGCCGATTCTCACCCGGCATACGAACCATCGGGGTGTGGACTCCCGCTAAATCCGAACCGTCAACTCGTTCAATGTTAATCGGACGGTGCATATATCTGCGCATCATCGCCGCCAGATTAGAGGGGAATCCGCTCTCCTCTTCACGTAACAACTCTTGAAACAGCGATGCCTTGCAAATCCCCGAAAGATAGTACGGACTCACCATAATCTTGTGCATTGACGACAGCATAATCAAAACCTCTTCAAGTGCGGCGAACTTCTCATAATCCCCGAAACTCACGGTAACAGCGTCACAATTAGCTTTACAGGCATCAATCACAGCGGAAAGTGCCGACAGGTTGTGATTCGTCGGACATAAATCCAACGGAATGACCGTCCTCTGTCTGAACAGCGAAACGATTCCGGCAATTGAATCCGGCTCAAACTCACCTATGAAGCGGAACATACTGAACGACGAAAAATCCACCTCTGACGAAAGCAGTTGCAAGACCTTGAGTATGTTGGAATTCCCCACCTCAATTTCAAGAATGACAGGACGTTCGATTTTAGGCGCGATATAATGCCATCGCAAAGGAACAAGTGCGTATTCGAAACTCAAGGCGTTCGCCACCACGAACTCTTCCGGCGCACCGAGACGGTATATGTATTTTTCCGCACCGCTCGGTTTGGGAAGTTTCAAGAGGGCTTGAAAGTCAATCTCAACGTAAGAAGCCCCCGATTCAATAAGCGAATCAACATACATGAACAGGACTTTTTGAACGTCTTCTTTTGGAGGTGAATCCTCCCTTAAAGAGGAAACCTGCATACCAACAAGACTTCTGTCTATTAAAGCGGTTTTCATCACCGACTACCCCCGAATATATATCAAATCTTTGAAAAACTCAGACTACAGTATATCACATATTTTTATTTTTCGCAAGGGTTACAAAGGGTTGCAACAAGAGAAAATTTATGCTATAATTATGAGAATATGGAAAAACTGAAAATATTAATAGATACCCACACCCACTCCAACCTTTCGGATGGGGGGAATTCACCGCAAGAAATGCTTAATGCGGCAATCTCGGCGGCAGAAAAAAGAGGGTTGAAGGTCTTCGCCTTGACCGACCATTTCGATATTCATGCGCAATCCCCGCAACCGCTCTCCCCTTTTGACGGTGCAGGGAGAGAATCGTCATATGCGACCTTATCCGGACTGAAATGCGAAAATCCCGCACTAAAATTCCTGAAAGGCATTGAAATCGGGCAGGCGCATCAGTTCCGTAAAATCGCCGAAGACTGGCTCAACTCTCACGAATACGATTTTGTACTGGGTTCATGCCACATAGTCCGCGGAAAAATCGACTTCTACAACATGGATTACAACGCCAACCCGCCGAACACCCTTCTGAAACAATACTTCGAGGAATTGCACGAACTTTGCTCATGGTGTCGCGAAAGTGGGAGCAAACACTTCGATTCGTTAGCACATCTCACCTACCCGCTCCGTTACATGAGGGGGAAGGGCGATATTACCGAACATAAATCAGCTATTGACAAACTATTCACGCTTATGGTCGAGAACGAAATTGCACTTGAAATCAATACCGGATGCGGAAACGCACTCTGCCCGGACTTCCCACAGGTGAAACGATTCTATGAGTTAGGCGGGCGATTAATTACCCTCGGCTCGGATTCTCACAACGCAGGTTCAATCGGTGCGGGAATAACAAGCGCAACAGAAATGGCTAAATCAGCGGGATTCGCCGAATGTGCGTACTACGAAAAAAGGCAAATGAAATTTATCAAGATTTAAAGAGAGTTTGAATAAGAGTCCATAGGTCGGTGGCTTTGCCGCCGAGCAAGTAATCTTAACAGGCTATCGCACTTTTGTGTGCAGAAAGGAAATGGTCATAACTTCATGGAAAAAAATCAAGTAACCGCCCTGATAGAAATCAAGGCGATGCCTAAAACAAAATACGGATATTCCGACCTGGCGAAGTCAATCGCGCAATTTGACGAAGTCGATTCGGTGAGATTGATGAGCGGCTCTTTCGATTTAGCCGTAATGGTTAAATGCGACAGCGTAAACCAGGTAGGTAAGTTTGTTGCGGAATGTCTCTCACCTCTCGATGGTGTAATCGGAATTTCAACCCATTTTGTAATCGGACGGTATAAAGATGACGGAAAAATACTCACTGTCGAAGAAGATGAAGACGATAGAGGACTGTATACCGTATAACAAAACAAAAACAACAATATCGACGGCAATCAAGGAGTAGTTGGACGGGTTGCTTAACGAGAGGAAAAGTTTCAATAAATATGAATTACGAAAACATTCTTTCAAAGAAGTCTCTGGGATTAAAACCATCGGGGATTCGCAAATTTTTCGATATAGCTGCGGGTGTTCCCGACATTATCTCACTATCGGTGGGAGAACCCGACTTCAAGACCCCGTGGGCAATCCGAAGAGAATCTATACGAATACTCGAAAAAGGCAAGACTGCATATACGTCCAACTCCGGACTGGCACCTCTGCGGAACGCCGTTTCGGAGTACTTCAAACGTACGATTCACACCGAATACAAACCCGACTCTGAAATCATAATAACCGTCGGTGGCTCGGAAGCGATTGATATATCCATTCGTGCGCTTGTAAATCCCGGGGACGAGGTTATAATAGTCGAGCCTTGCTTCGTCTCATACTCCCCCATCGTGGAATTAACCGGCGGAATCCCGATTTCAGCACAGACACGAGCAGAAGATAACTTCAAACTCACGGCAGAGCGGTTGAAATCGCTCATAACACCGAGAACCAAGGCATTGATGATATCGTATCCCAGTAATCCGACCGGTGCGGTCATGCGGAAAAGCGAACTTGAAGACATTGCGCGGATTCTTCGCGGCACAGATATAATGGTCATCACAGACGAGATTTATTCCGAATTGACTTATGGTGAACCCCACTCCTCTATTGCCGAACTTGAGGGAATGAGGGAGCGTACAATCGTTGTAAACGGATTCTCGAAGGCGTTCGCCATGACGGGTTGGAGACTGGGGTTCGTTGCCGCACCGCGTCCTGTAGCGGAACAGATTCTGAAAATCCACCAATACGCAATCATGTGCAGTCCGACTGTCAGCCAGTATGCCGCAATCATCGCTTTGAACGACTGTATGGACGAGGTTCGCGAAATGGCGGAAGAATACGACAATCGCCGAAGATTCGTCCTGGAGCGGTTAAACGAAATCGGGTTGGATTGCTTCACACCGGAAGGAGCGTTCTACGTCTTCCCGTCTATTAAATCCACCGGAATGACTTCGCAGGAGTTCTGTAAACGACTCATAGAAGAGAAGAAAGTGGCAGTCGTGCCGGGGGATGCTTTCGGCGAATGTGGCGAAGGATTTGTACGGATTTCATACGCTTATTCCATGAAGCATTTGACAACGGCACTCAACCGAATAGAAGAATACGTAAAAGAAATTTCTAAATAAAAAAAGAAGGGAAAAAACCATATGAAAGTTTTCATAACCGGAGGAACCGGGAACATCGGTCAATATGTATCACTTGCGGCGGCAGAAAAAGGACACGATGTTGTCGTGCTTTCGCGGACACCGGAAAAGTATCCGGGATTATCCCGATTAGCCGCAGAAAAATATTCGGGAAACATCAGCATTGTCAGGGGGGAGCTTACCGAATATGAGCTGATTAACGAATACATTCAAGATTGTGATGCGGTAATCCACATCGCACTGGGTTGGGGGAATGAGCCTTTTTCGATGAGCATGGAAGATACCGTCCCCACTATCAACCTCCTCGAAATGTCGGAAAAAGCCGGCGTAGAAAAGTTCATCTACACTAGCTCAACCGCGGCTATGGGTCATAGTCGGCACAACATGGACGAATCGCTCATCCTACAACCAATCAATCTGTACGGCGCGACCAAAGCCGCTTCCGAAGCGTATGTGCTTGCCTTCAAAGAATATTGCGCAGAAAACCCAACAGACGACAACCGCGTCACAATGAAACGAAACGTGATTCGCCCGGGATATACCTTCTCCAACCCACCTTATGCCAACGGCCCTTCACAACCCGACAAGAGATTTCGCAGTATAACCGATGCCGTCGTGAAAAACCAACCTATTCAGTTGATTAAACACGACGGAACACAGTTTCTGTCTTCGGGGCAGATTGCCGAGTTGTATATCGCCCTCCTCGAAAGTGAGCTGAACGAGGAAGTCTTCCTCGCATTAAGCAGTGAATTCACTTCATGGCAAAGAATCGCCGAAATCGCGCTGGAGGAATATCCTGAATCCAAATCGACCATTGAATTACTCGACAAGAATTACGGTCCTGAACCTATGCTGTACAATGTCGGTAAAATGAAGACAACGTTCGGGTTGGAATTCAAGGGCGAAGAAGAGATTCGCGCTCATGTCAAGTGGAATCTTGAAGAATCACTGCGCTAGCATTTCGCCGAGCAGTCGGTCGGTCACAACCACGTCGAATTCCGATGAGGCAGACACCAACGTTGAAGCGATTTTCGATGAGTAAGCACTGTCCCCGCTTACGATTGCTACGTCAAGCGCAATCCCCGCACCGTTGATTGTCGTGTGTTCGATTGTTATTTTTCTGTTCATGATTGATACTTCTTTCTGAAAAAATCTCCGTTACTTGATTACAAGTATTGGAGATTTTTTCGTATCTATACAATTTTTTTGCAATAGCTTATTTTTCACTCTCTACGCGGCGGGACGTAACTTTGTCACGTTCATAATCATTAATCGCATTTACCGCCTTTGCAACTCCGTTGAGCAGAGTCCCGCAGGACGGTAATCAACGAAAACGCGCAACCGGTCGGATAATTTCCCGCATATGACGCAACAAATCGGGACTGTCTCTTATACAACTCATGCCATTTCGGATCGCCCGAACGTCTGCGAAGTAAATCCAACACCATAAATGCGGTTGAATTTCCGCTAGGCAGTGCACCATCATAGATTTCCTTCGGACGGCTAATTAATTGTTCGTCATCATCGGCATAAATGAAGAATCCCCCGTTAAGTGAATCCCGGTCGAAGAACCTTTGCACCATCACATCGGCATAGTAGAAAGCTTTCTCCAGATAAGTCCTGTCGGAAGTCGCATCGTATAAGTGCAGAAGCGCGAGCGAATAGTTCGCATAATCATCGAGTTTACCGTTACCGAAGACCTCACCGTCGCACCATCGAACGTACAATCGTCCTGCGAAAGAAAGGTTGTCCAATATAAATTTCTCATTCTTTTTAGCCGCTTCAAGATAAGACTCGTCTCCAAGAACCTCGTACGCTTTAACCAGGGCGATAATCATGAGCGAATTCCACGCAGTCAGAATTTTCGTGTCGGTGTGCAACGCGAATCTGTCACGGCGATACTGATAAACAAGCTGATTACATTCACCGATAAATCGGCTTTGCTCACTTTGGGGCGAATCATCGGCGAACTTCGCATTCCTAATCAGATTGAGAATGTTCTTGCCCTCGTAATCGCCTTTTTTTGTAACACCATAATACTTTCGATAACGTTCGGCATTCTCACCGCCGAGAATACGCTCAAACTCGTCATAATCGAAGAGATAATACCTGCCTTCTACACCGTCGCTGTCGGCATCTTGACCGCAATAGAACGCACCGTCCGGATTATAAATTTCCGCGAAAGCCCACGAAAAGATTTTCTGTGCCGCCGTCTTGTAAAAACCCGTGCCGTACATCTCATAAGCTTTGAGATACGTCCACGCAAGCATGGCATTGTCATACAGCATTTTCTCGAAATGCGGGACAAGCCACTTTTCATCGGTCGAATACCGTGAGAATCCCCCGGCAACATGGTCGAAAATACCACCGCGATACATCGACGAAAGCGTACTCTTGACCATTATTTCAGCTGATTTGCTTCCGGAAATTCGGTCGTATTCAAGCATGAAAAGCAGATTGTGAGGTGACGGAAATTTCGGTGCAGAACCGAACCCACCATACTTCTCATCATAATGTGTCCCGAAAATTTCCATAGCCCGCATAACAGTGTCACCGTCAAGCGGCGGAATCTGCTCTCTTTCCGGCAATAACTCGCTTTCGGCTGCGGTTGAACGATTAATATATCGCTGAATCTGTTCTCCGATTTCGAGCAGTTCGGCACGAGAATTGTTCCAAACCTCATCCATGTGAACGATAAGACGAGCCATTTCTTCCGGCGGGAGATACGTGCCGGCATAAAATGGTTTCTTTTCCGGGGTCATTAAAATCGTGAGCGGCCACCCGCCCGCACCGGTCAACGCCTGACAGACCGTCATATACACTGCATCTACATCAGGTCGCTCCTCACGGTCAACCTTCACCGAGATGAAATGGTTGTTCAGCAGGTCTGCCATGCGAGAATCGCTGAAAGATTCGCGTTCCATGACATGACACCAGTGGCAGGTCGAATATCCGATTGACAGAAAAACCGGTTTATCTTCACGGCGTGCCTTTTCGAAAGCCTCTTCCCCCCACGGAAACCAATCAACGGGATTGTTGGCGTGTTGGTGCAGATACGGGGATTTTTCGTGTAATAATCTATTTGAATTTAACATTTTATAAAGAAACACCACCTAATACATTTTGAGGTAGTGTTTCCCGATTTGCGGGTATTTATTCGTTTTTTGTCAGAGGAAAAAAATCAACCCCCGCTTCTCGTGGAAGCGGGGAGTTAACTTCGCGCAAAATTTTCTATCTGTGCCACCAATTCACTTGGCGGAATGTCGAATGCGTTAGCAATCCGCCATATCGTCTCGAAATTCGGTTGCTTTGAGCCTTTTTCTATCATAGCAAGGTGACTTCGTGCAATGCCCACAAGCCCGCTGAACACCTCCTGCGATAGTTCTCGTTCTTTGCGAAGCCGCCGTATAGTTTCCCCTGCCGCCATTCGGTTGAATTCTATCATCGTAGACACCCCTAATGATAGAATAACAGAAAATTTAAAATATTTTGTCTATTATCGTTGACAAAATGAAAATATTATGGTATGATATAGAAAAATTAAAAAAGGAGGACAGATATAATGCACACAAACATAGGCGGAAAAATCAAGGTCTTGGCAAAAGTCATCACCTGGCTCGGAATTATCATCAGTGTGATAATGGGATTAAATTTGAATACAGCTGCGCCTATTTCAAGTTCGGGGAGTAGCTTTATTAGTGTTGCGATAATCGTAGTAGGCTCGCTCGCATCGTGGATTGGCTCGTTCCTACTATATGGCTTCGGCGAACTCATCGAAAAGACCACCGAAGTCGCACGGTATACTGCAATGCAACAGCAGTTATCCCAAGCGCGCCAACCATTGCCAATCGCACAGCTGCTACCACGTCCAGTTCCAGTATCACAGCCTGTTACAAAACCCGTTTCCAACGGCGAAGGTTTGTGGGAATGCAGTTGCGGGACTATGAACCCGCCGCATTTCACCAATTGTCGTGCTTGTTCCAAACTAAAAAAGGCTTGACAATCTCTCAATCACACAATCACACTATCCCCAACATCTCCAAAAATCAACCCCCGCTTCTCGTGGAAGCGGGGGTTATGTCAACATTGTGC
>WRKZ01000047.1 GCA_009777835.1 Oscillospiraceae bacterium
ACGTTAGCGATGTACATTTCCAGTGCGTAATAGTGAATCAGGTTATCGATATCCACCCTCTCGCAGAACTCGGCGAACGCCTTATCATCGTCAAGCCCGTCAGGATTCTCTTCCCCGCCCGACCCCAGTACAAGCCGACGAATTTCGCGCCAGTCGGAAGTGCCGCGGCAACGACCGTTTTCGACACAACCGTCATCTAATCCGCTTTGATAGATTTCACAATCGACTCGTCCGCATTGATTACTGCTTCCACAACGTATCACGTTAGAAGCGGGGGTTCGTCCGCCGGTTTCACCCAATCCCGGAATCACACGACCGCATCCCGGGGTTTCACAACCGACGCTGCCCCTCTCATTACTCCCGATTATAACAAACCCGGATTCCTCGCCGCCGTATCTGCGCCGCCAATGGTCTTCGGTTCGGGGAGTCTTCACGAAAGACAGTCCGTAATATTCTCCGTTAAGAAACACAACGGCAGGGCGATGTCCCTGAACATCATCGAAACCCGCCTGTTTGAACAATGTATGTGACAATTCATCTCGTAAGTAACTCTGCTCCCTGTCCGAACCGCCGTTTCGCAGGCGGAATCTGCGGTATCTGTGCATGAGATTTCCGTCTTCCGCGTATTGTTCGCCAAAAATCGGGAACAGGAAATTATCCCTGTCACCGTAGGAATTTCTGGCATAGAATTCAAGGGATTTCTGCTCATACACGAAAGTCCCTCGCGACCATCCCCCTTTGACCCTCATTCCCGCCCTTTGCGCAATGAAGCGTTCACCGGATGAATCAAACATCTCCACATGAACGGCACGCTCGGAACCTCTTCCTCTTCGGTTAAAATTCGCAGGAGAAGTCGGCGGGAGTTCGGTGTCCCATTTCCATGGGTCGGGCGCACGTCCGTTTATTCTTATGTATTCTTCGCGCCATTCATCGCGGTCAATTCCGGGAACGAAAATCCCGTCATTATAGTCATACAGCCCGAAAACGTCCGAATAAAGCGAAAAAACCACCATATCCGAGTGGAATCGATTCTCCACATCAGTACCGCGAACGTAACTGCGTGTCACCGGTTGCGAAACCTTTCCGCCCCCCACAAAAATCGCGCTGACGGTGAACACGTTCACATCAGGCGGAATTGATACGACAATAGGCTCAACGTATAGAGTCGATGGCGCAGACGGAACAGGAGTAACCCCTCCGTCATGGCGGCTCAAACGACTCGCCTCTGCCGGTAAAACGATTCCCGTCACGTCTTCACCGGTGGTATACCAGATTTGCGAATCCTCGCCGTATTCTTCCGGCACCGAAAGCTCCAGCAAGAATTCCTCACTGTAAAACCCCGCTTCGTGGGAAAACTTCACCTCAAACGGGACTTGCGGTTCAGACGGTTTTTTAGAATTTTCGGGGTTGTCGGGATTATCCGGGTTATCGGAATCATCCCGTCGATTTCCCGAATCGGAAACGTTGCCGTTTGAATCGCTACCGCCCCAAACGGGAATATGCGAAACAACCATCGCAATCAAGAGTATAGTTGAGATTATTTTCTTTTTCATGCGGATTTTTCCTCGGACTTTTGTGTTGCGCAACTTGATTTTTTCGAAGCGCAATTCTTACAGTCGCCGCCGCACCCGATTTGACGAGGTTTATAATCACGATTTTTCCGCTTGGCTAATGTATTGACCACCGCAATCAGCATAGCGAAGGTGAAGAATCCCCCTGCAGGAAAAATGAAAAGCAGCATAGGATTAGCGGATAAAATCGGAATTTCAACAGCGTAATCCGTCCCCGCCAAAATAGTCCCTCCCCCCAGAATCTCACGGAATAATCCCATCAAACTCAACGCAAGGGTGAAACCGATTCCCTTTCCTAATCCGTCCAACGCCGAAAGCAAGGGATTGTTTTTCGAGGCGAAGCCCTCTGCCCGCGCCATAACAATACAGTTCACAACAATCAAAGGCAGAAATAAACCGAGACTGTCGTAGAGTTCCGGTACAAACGTCTCAAGAATCTTCTCGATAAAAGTCACGAACCCGGCAATCACGACAATGTAGCAAGGCAATCGAACATTTTCGGGGATAACCCCCTTAAGCAACGAAATCGTGATGTTCGAACAGACCAACACGAACATCGTAGTAATTCCCATGCCGATTCCGTTCGACAGCGTAGTAGTGACCGCGAGGGTCGGACAAATCCCCAACAACATCACCAAAACCGGATTCTCTTTTATAATGCCGACCGTCAACGTGCTTAATCCCTTACCGGAACTCTTCATAAACATACTCCTTATAATTACATAAAAATTACATAAATACTTACTCTATTATATAGTATATCAAACCTTGAATAAAGTCAATAGCTCCCAAGCAAAAAAAATATTTTCAAAAACCTATTGACTTATTCAGTCAATCATGATATAATACAATTGACTGACCGAGTCGGTATGATATTTTTTAAGTTATTAAAGAGAAGAAAGAGGTGTTCAAAATCAACGAGGAACAAAAACAGAAATTCCTCTCAATGGAAGCCGAAAAGCGCGACAGAATCATCAACGCCGCAATGGAGGAATTCAACAAAGGCTACAAAAAAGCCACGACCGACGAAATAGTCAAGCAAGCGGGGATTTCAAAGGGATTGCTGTTTCATTATTTCGGAAGCAAGGAGAATCTGTATGAGTTTATAATCGAATACGCAATCGACGTTATGGTGAAGGAATATTTCGCATTAATCAACTTTGAACAGCGGGACTTCATCGAACGAATGTGGCAAATGCTTCTGCTTAAAATCGACTTGTCGTACAAATATCCGATTATGTTCGACTTCGTGACGACAGCGTACAAAGAGCAAAAGAGCGAATCACTCAAGAAACTGTACGGAAATTCCTTCGGAATGGTTTCCTCAAAAATCTTTGCGGATATTGATGAGGGACTTTTCAGGGACGACATAGACCCGAAAATGGCAATCAATGTTATTTACTGGACTCACTTGAGCTATTCGACCGCGCAACTGGAACGGATTAACTCAACTTCCTTAAAGGACTATCAAAAGGAATACGACAAATTCCTGGAGGAAATCAAGGCATACTTGAGCCTTTTTAAGAAGACGTTTTACAAATAATTTTCAGAGATTTTTTTAGAGGAACCACCCATTACAAAGGAGGATACAATCATGATTCAAACCATTAATTTAACCAAGAAATTCGGCAACTTCACCGCTTTAAGCAACGTGAACCTCACGGTCAAACCCGGGGAAGTCCACGGATTCATCGGACCGAACGGCGCAGGTAAGACCACGACCATTCGAGTGCTGTTGGGGATTCTGAAAGCCACCTCCGGCACAGCGAGCGTGTTCGGCAAAGACGCATGGTCGGATGCAGCGGAAATCCACAAAAATATCGCCTACGTACCGGGAGACGTAAATCTCTGGGACAATCTCACCGGAGGGGAAGTCGTGGATTTGCTTGTGAGACTTCGTCGGAACAATTCAGATGAAAACCGCACTAAAAAAGAAGAACTCGCAAACCGATTCGAGCTTGATTTGCGCAAAAAGTGCCGAACCTACTCCAAAGGCAATCGCCAGAAAGTCGCATTGGTGGCGGCGTTCGCTTCGGGCGCGGACTTGTACATTTTAGACGAACCAACCTCGGGTCTGGACCCGCTGATGGAACAGGTGTTCCAGAGTTGCGTTGCCGAAGTAAAGTCGCAAGGGAAATCGGTCTTACTGTCAAGCCATATTCTGCAGGAAGTTGAACGGCTGTGCGACAAGGTCAGCATTATCCGCGACGGTGAAATCATCGAAACCGGGACAATGAGCGAACTCCGTCACCTCACCCGTACAAGAATCGCCGTTGAAACGTTACAACCCATCGAAACACTCGAAAAATTATCGGGAATCCATGACGTTCGCCAAATCGGAAACGACCTTACATCTGTGACTTTCGCGGCAGAAACCAAGGAAATCAACAACATCATATCGTTCCTGTGTAAAAGCGGTATAGTCAAACTCGAATGTACCCCGCCAACCCTGGAAGAGTTGTTCATGAGTCATTACGAAAACGTAAGGGGGTGAATAATGTGACTGCTTTATTCAAAAACAATCTGCGCCTTACCCGATTCATTCTGCGGCGCGACAGGGTCAGCAATTTAATCTGGTTGGGCGGGATTATATCACTGTGTATCGGATTCGCCGCAGGAATAGGCGGAATGTATCCCGACAGTGAAAGCCTCAACGCTATGTTAGTCACCCTCGAAAGCCCTGCATTCAAAGCGATGGTGGGAACGCCTTTCGTCGGCGAAACCGGTGAACTTTCACTCGGCGGAATGTATGCCGTTTATATACTCGTATGGGCGGCGATTATCGTCGGAATCATGAACGTGTTTTTGGTGGTTCGCCACACCCGTCAGGACGAAGAAAGGGGCAGAATCGAGCTTATACGCTCACTCCCCGTAGGGCGATTATCTAACCTCTCCTCTTCGATTACGGCGGCGGTAATTCTTAATCTGCTGATTAGCCTTGTTATCGGGTTCGGGCTTGCCGCGGTCGGTGAACGTGACATGGCAAGCGTAAGCGGTGGGCTGCTCTTCGGTGGAATTATGGGGGCTTTCGGGATTTTCATGGCAGGGATTTCTGCGGTGTTCTGCCAACTTTGCAAGAACCCCGGTGTAGCTATGTCGCTGTCATTCGGGACTTTGACCCTACTGTATATGCTCTTCGCTACCGGGAGTATGCGGGACTCGCAAATCATTCTCAACATTTCGATTCTGGGGTTGCTTCAACACGCGAAACCGTATGCAGGCAACCATTATTGGCTCCCGGTAATAGCGACGGTTCTTGCTTCCTGCGGTTTAATTCTTACGGCATTCCTGCTGTGTAAGTCGCGGGATATGGGGGAAGGACTCATTCCCGCCCGACCCGGCAAGAAAGACGCGTCCCCCCGACTCAAAAGCCCGGAACAACTTGCGTGGCGGCTGTTGAAAACGCCGTTCGTGGTCTGGATGTGCATTATTCCGATGTTGGGGGCGGCTTACGGCTTGATTATGGGTGACATGGAAACTCTCATAAACTCCAACGATATGTTCAAACAGATTTCCGGGGGCGACCCTATGCGAATGGCATCGTTCTTCCTCTTGATTATGGCAATCTGCGCGGGAATCCCCGTGTTACAGTTCATGCTGAAGGTTCGCACACAGGAAAAACGCGGCTACAGCGAAAACCTTCTCTCAAGGAGCGTAAGCCGTTATGCGCAAATGCGGGGATACTTCATCATAGCGGTGGTTTCGGCGATACTCATGCCGCTGATGAACGCCGTCGGATTTTGGGGCGGCAGTCACGCTGTCATGGAAGAACCTATCAGGTTCACAAATTGGCTTCTTGCTTGTTCGGTCTATATCCCGGCGATTCTTGTGTTATTGGGGGTTGCCGCCGTCTTGAACGGCTTCCTGCCGAAGTTCACATCATGGGCATGGTGGTATCTCGGATTCTCGTTCGTGATTTTGTACCTGGGGCAAATTATGAACCTCCCGCAGTGGCTCGGTAAATTATCCCCATTCGGACACGTGCCTATGCTGCCGCACGTCGAACAAATCGGCGAAATGCAGTTCGAAATAGGAGGGGTAGTCGAAACAATCCCGCTCTTCGGTGAAGCCACCTACACCTTCACTTCCGGGGACATTACCGCCTTAATTATTATGACGATATTGTCAATTATAATGTTCGTGTTGGGGTTCATGGGTTTCAGAAAAAGAGATTCACAAAGTTAAAAAATCGGGGGAGTCTTCTCAACTCCCCCGATTTATTTAGCTTACTTTTTCGTTCATCATATCGATTCTGGTCTCAATTTTAGACTGGTTCTCGCTTCTCTGCTGAGCATACGTTACCTCACCATGAGTAATCAGCGGTTTTGTGAGGTCTTCAATCGGAGATTCTCTATAATCCGAAACATCGGGTCCGATTCCGTTCTTGAAATCCCACACGAGTTCCATGTTACGAATTTCGTCCAAAACGGTGAGTTGATGTTCGGTCCAGTTGTAATCCTTCTTGAGTTTATCACGACCTTCAGCGTCCATTTTAGTGTCATTGTTCGCGATTGCCGCACAGTGATTCCATGCAATATAACCGTCTTTGTTTTTAGAACCCGCTACGAGCATCATAGCATCCTGTTTTCCGCGTTGGTAATACTTATCCGCCATGGGGTCACGAGGGAAAGGAACGATACCGATTTCGTCGCCGCCATCTTCCCATTTATCCGGTTCTATCCAGTTCTTGATTCTTTCTTGATACACCCACGGCCCATCCTGCCAGAACAAGACTTCTCCTGCCCTAAACGCAGCCGGATTAAGTTGGAAATCACTCAAAGTATGATAAGGATAACGGTAATTTCCGTCGGAAAGCCGCTTGAGCAAATCAGTCGCACGTTCAATCTTTGCGTCGAACATATTATTCTTGAGTTTGCTGTCTTCAATAGTGATTATTCCTATGCCGGTCGTGAGAATCGCCGCCTCATCAATGCCGAATCCCATAATACCGTACTTGTTATTCGTAGGGTCTGAGAACTGACGAACCATATCTTCGAAAACATCCCAGTCCCACTCGTCTTTTTTCCACAGTTCATACGGGTCTTCGAATCCTTGTTCGGCAATAATCGTATTCCTGTAGAAAAGCAACGAATTAGAGTTGTTGATTTCGGTTATCGGTGTGTAATTTTTTCCGCCCCACTCAAACAGTTTAATGTAATCCCTGGTGGCATCCCATTCCGGTCCGGAAAGGTCAATAACGCCGTCAATGGTTTCAAAATAATTAATGTGAACCCCCCACGGGAAATACCGTTCCTCAAACTGGAACATATCGGGCGATTTATCCCCCATAATCGCTCTGTCCAACGCTTCATACCTGTCATCATAACTCACACGAGTAAGATTTATGACGTTCTTGCCACCGGCTTCATCAGGGGTGCCGTACCTTGCCTTAAACAGTTCTACCGTCGGCGAAGTCTCATCCAGGTCAAACCATGACATCAACTCGATTTTTTTCGTCACGGTCACATCAGGGAGTGCCGCCGCTTGCTCTTCGGCGAGTTCTGCCGCCCTATCCTTGACTCCTTGGTGTTCATCGTTAGTCACCGGGGGTGCGCCTGTGCCGAGGCCGGGGCCGGGATTGCTCGAGTCTCCGTTTTTTTTGCAGGCAACGCCGAGAATCATCGATGCCACGATAAGCCCGGTAAGTGTCCTTTTCAATGTATTCTTCATAATCGATACTCCTTTTTAATATTTTAGATTTTTAGGATTTTTCTGTCTCAACTCAAAACCTAATTTCATTTTACCATTTTCGCACGAAAAAATCAATGACAAATCTGACAAAAATAAGGGGACTTTTTTGTGCATATTGCACAAAGCAAATCAAGAGCAGCGGTGCCGACGGCTTCGCCGGCGGGCAGGCTGCTTGACGAATTCGGCAAATCAAGAGCAGCGGTGCCGACGGCTTCGCCGGCGGGCAGGCTGCTTGACGAATTCGGCAAATCAAGAGCAACGATGCCGACGGCTTGCCCTGAATTTGATACCCGTCATTTTGTCCCGAAGAACCTGTCCCCGCCATCGCCGAATCCCGGAACAATGTACAAATCATCGTTGAGTCCCTCGTCGAGTGCGCCGGTATAAATTTCTACATCGGGGTGATTCTCCTGCAGTTTCGCAACTCCTTCGGGACAAGCAATTACCGAAATAAACTTAATGGACATCACCCCCGACTGTTTGACCTTCGCAATCGCCGCATTCGCACAACTGCCGGAAGCCAACATCAAGTCCATGACTATCACGTCCCTCTCCTTTATATCGAAAGGGAGTTTGCAGTAATACTCATCAACCGCCGACTCTTCCGATGGTTCGGTGTTTCGACAAATTCCGATATGACCGACCTTCGCCGCAGGAATAAGGCTGACCGCACCGTCAACCATGCCCAACCCCGCCCGAAGAATCGGAATCAGCGCGACTTTTCTTCCGGTGATTACGTTTGTCCGCGCAATTGCGACGGGGGTTTGAATTTCCACTTCTTTCAGCGGAAGGTTTCTCGTAGCCTCATAAGTCATCAGCAAAGCGACTTCTTCGGTAAGCTCCCGAAACTCTTTAGAACCGGTGTTTTTATCCCGCATAATCGAGATTTTGTGCTGAATCAACGGATGGTCCAATACGTGAACTTTACTCATTGTTTTTCTCCTTGTTTTCTCGTTCTTCTATAGATTTGATTTTATTAACCCGCATCGAGTGTCTCCCCCCGATGAATTCGGTGTTAAGCCAGACGTTCAGTAACTCCCACGCGACATCTGCCCCCAGCGTACGCCCACCTAAACAAATCACGTTTGAGTCGTTGTGTTTCCGCGTGTATTTCGCCGTGTAGTAATCGGCACACAATGCCGCACGAATCCCTACGATTTTATTTGCCGCGATTGAAACCCCCACCCCGGTCCCGCAAATTATGACCCCTTTCGCATTACTCGCAGAATCCTTCAAGACCCTCCTGCAGACGGTCTCGGCTATATCGGGGTAATCCACACTTGAACCGTCGCACCCGCAATCTACATAAGCGAGATTCTGTTTCTCCAGATTCTGCTTCAATGACTCTTTCAAAGCATATCCGGCATGGTCTGAACCTATAATAATCATTTTTATAACCTTTTCCTTTCCGTACGCAAATGTCAAGACATTTGCCGCTTTATACGTTCCCGTTCGGCTTGCGGTTTTCTGATGTATATCGGCATCAACTCCTTTGCCGACACGAAATTCTTCGCTGCCAAACACACGTTTACGGCATTCTGGAAACGGATTATCTCAGGTGCGCACGAACCTGCCCCCTCGAAATAATCAACCGCCAACCCCGCACCGTCCCCCACGAAAACGACCTCTTTTTCGAAAACCTCTAACTCACTGCCTAAATCATCAAGAGAAATTGCCCGGTCTTGAGTCAACCGCGTGACCGAATCCCCGCTGATATCAAACAGCGCGTTATAAACTTCGTTACGGCGAGCATCCATAACCGCACAAGCGATTACGTCCCGCCCGACTAGATTATGCGCTAACGACAGCAGAGTCGATACTCCGCAGACCGGCTTATTCAGTGCAAATGCCATTCCCTTAACCGCACTGACACTTATACGAATCCCCGTGAACGAGCCCGGTCCGTTCGAAACTGCGAACGCATCAATTTCGTCAAGTGACATTCCCGCCGCTTTGAGAATATTCTCAACCAACGGAATCAACGTCTGCGAATGTGTGATTTTCACCCTGACAAATCCACTCGCAAGGACGTTTCCGTCCTGTGTAACAGCACACGATGCACTCACCGCTGAACTGTCAAGCCCCAGAATAATCAATGGTGATTCTCCTCTCGTTTTGCTCGTCGTCATCCCCCGTTTTCTCGATTCTCACGGTATAATACTCATCAAACTCATCTTTCAATCCCGGAATATTCTCCGCCCATTCAATTGCGAGGACTCCTTTTCCGATATAATCATAGAATCCGATTGCATACAAATCATCCTCCGAATAAATCCGAAACAAATCGAAATGGATTAACCCGCTATACTCATTAACCAAAGAGAAAGTCGGGCTTGTCACGGGAACAGTTATTCCCAGTCCTACCGCTATCCCCTTAACGAAATGGGTCTTTCCCGCCCCCATCTCTCCATAAAGAAGAACCGCCGCATTGCGACTTAGCTTCGTCGAAAACGCCTTGCCTGATTCGAAGGTTTCTTCTACTGAATTCGTTGTGTTAATCTGCATCAAAACAACCCCGAAATCACACCGCCCGAATCTATATCGATACTATTGGCGGCAGGGATTTTCGGCAACCCCGGAAGGGTCATGACTTCGCCCGTTAATGCAACAACAAACCCCGCACCCGCCGATAATCGCAAGTCACGAACGGTTATGCGGAATCCCCGCGGCGAACCGAGTTTCCCCGGCTCATCCGAGAGCGAATACTGAGTCTTCGCAACGCATACCGGCAGATTTCCAAACCCGAGTGATTCAATCTCATTGATTGACTTTTCGGCTGATTTAGTATAATCTACACCATCGGCACGATAAATTTCTTTCGCTATTACGTCCAACTTCTCCTTAAGCGAAAGCCCCAAATCATACAGCGGCTTAAATTCAAATGCCGATTCACTCTTTTCACAGGTCTCTACAACTGCTTCTGCGAGTTCCGTCCCGCCTTCACCGCCTTTTGCGAAGACTTCGGCAACGGCAGCCCTAACCCCCAGACTTTCACAATGAACGCGGAGACGTTCAAGTTCGTTTTCGGTATCGGCATGGAATCGGTTAATCGCCACCACAATCGGTACGCCGAATTTAGCCAGATTCTCGATATGGGTCGTGAGATTACACAACCCCTTCTCTAACGCTTCCACGTTTTCACACGATAAATCCGCTTTAGCGACCCCGCCGTTATATTTCAATGCCCTAACCGTAGCGACTAACACAACACAATCGGGACTTAATCCCGCAGCCCTGCATTTTATATCAAAAAACTTTTCCGCACCTAAATCAGAACCGAACCCGGCTTCTGTAACAGCATACCCCGATTCCCCCGCTAATTTAAGCGCGAGTTTCGTTGCACGAATCGAGTTACAACCGTGAGCAATATTCGCGAAAGGCCCCCCGTGGATTATAGCCGGAGTATTTTCGATTGTTTGAACCAGATTAGGATTAACCGCATCCTTCAGCAATGCCGCCATCGCACCGACTGCCTCCAAATCTGCGGCGAAAACGGGTTTATTATCATAGGTATACGCTACAAGAATCCGACCTAATCGGGATTTCAAATCGGATAAATCCTCACTCAAACACAAAATTGCCATGACTTCACTTGCGACGGTTATGATGAACCCGTCTTCTCGCGGAACACCGTCAATTTTGGAACCCAATCCCACAATAATATTCCTGAGCGCGCGGTCGTTCATATCGACACATCGTTTTATAAGAACCCGCCGCGGGTCAATTCCCAACGGATTCCCCTGCTGCAACGAATTGTCAAGCAATGCGCAAAGCAGATTATTAGCCGAGGTCAACGCATGCAAATCCCCTGTGAAATGCAGATTTATATCTTCCATCGGCAGAACCTGCGAATATCCGCCCCCCGCCGCACCGCCTTTCACCCCGAAAACCGGTCCCAGTGACGGTTCACGCAGAGCGAGAACAGCGTTCTTGCCGTATTTACATAATCCTTGAGCCAGTCCGATACTGACCGTTGTCTTGCCTTCCCCTGCAGGGGTCGGGTTAACCGCAGTCACAAGTATAAGCCGACCCTGCGGATTTCCTGCAAGACGTTCGATGCAATCTTGGCTGATTTTCGCTTTATAATGCCCATACGGTTCGATTTCTCGCGACGTAATGCCGACCCCCTCGGCGATTTCGGTAATAGGTTTTAGTTCGGCGGACTTCGCGATTTCTATATCGGTCAACATCTTCATCATCATGGGTTCGTCTCCTTCAAACAGCTTCTTCCCCCTAGTATACCACACTTCTCTCGATAATGCAACCGCTATAGCAAATCTTGTTTTGCATTTGAAGAGCGTAACTGATTATAATCTTTGTTGAGCCGGATTTTTCGCTCACTTTAATGAAATAAGGGCGGGAAAATCCCCACCCTTATTCTAAAAAGACATATTCATAGCCGTTAACCGACTATAATGCCATCGCAAGGTATTTCTTGTACTCTGCCTTGTCTTGGCAACGGAGCAGTCCGGTCTTCTCGTCGATATACCCTTGACGAGTCAACCGCGCTAAGTCTTGGTCGAGACTGAACATTCCCTTCGACCTACCGGTAGTAATCGCCGACGGAATCTGGAAGATTTTATTCTCACGAATCATCGCACTAATCGCATCGGTACATGACATGACTTCGAGTGCGGCAACCCGCCCTCTTCCGTCTGCGGTAGGAACCAGGGTCTGCGAAATTACCGCAACAAGGTTATTTGCGAGCTGCGAACGTGCCTGCCCCTGTGAATGAGGCGGATAAACGTCGATTATACGGTCGAGCGTTTCGGCAGCACCTGTCGTATGCAGGGTTGACATAACCAAGTGACCGGTTTCCGCTGCGGTGATTGCGGAAGAAATCGTCTCGAAGTCACGCATTTCTCCCACGAGGATAACGTCCGGGTCTTCACGCAAGGCAGAACGCAACGCCAACGCGAAACTGTCAACGTCAATGTTGATTTCCCTCTGGTTAATCATCGATTGCTTATGTTGGTGCAGATACTCAATCGGGTCTTCAATCGTGATTATGTGCGAGTTATGGTTTCGATTGATATGGTCGGTCATTGCCGCCAACGTCGTGGATTTACCCGAACCGGTCGGTCCGGTTACGAGAACCAATCCGCGCGGACGGAGCGCAAATTCGCCCATCAATGCAGGGAGACCTATGTCCTTAAGCGTAGGAATGTCGTTTCGCAACAGACGTAATGCCACAGCATGTAATCCCCGTTGGCGATAGATGTTACACCTATGCCGGAACCCTGCGGGGGTAACGTACGAAAAGTCAACGTCTCGCCCGGATTTGAGCGTCTCTTTGTGCTTGTCGTTCGTCACATCATTGATTACGCCTACGATTAACACCTCGTCACAATCGGGATAGCCGGATAGCTTCCTCAAACTACCGTGCAACCGAATAATCGGCGGAAGTCCTGCCGTCAAATGAACGTCGGATGCTCCCAGTTCTCGTGCCTCGTCAAGTATGTCATTAATGTCGAGATATTCCATTGTTTTTCTCCTTTGTATTGATTTTTTATTTTTTCTTTTTCTTTATTAAAGT
>WRKZ01000048.1 GCA_009777835.1 Oscillospiraceae bacterium
GTCGGAAGCCACGACTACGTCGGAAGCCACTACGACTCCGGAGGTTCTAGTCCGAATCGCCGATGGAAACTCTTGGCTTTTCTATTCTTGCGAGCCACTGCCCCGAGAGCCGTTATCAGTAGGATTAGAGTCGCAGATTATACAAGATTGGGTCAAGTATCGCGGCTTTGCTAGAACG
Source organism: Oscillospiraceae bacterium (assembly GCA_009777835.1). Taxonomy (GTDB): domain Bacteria; phylum Bacillota; class Clostridia; order Oscillospirales; family Ruminococcaceae; genus Ruminiclostridium_E. The sequence continues at coordinate 179 of WRKZ01000048.1, forward strand.
CCTGATGAGATATACTTCGTTTATCTCGGGACATACAATGGCAGTGTGTTGGCTCTGATTGTCTCAAGCTTTTGCTATTTTGACTGGGATCCTTTCCATGAGCGTGTCGGTGGATATATGTTTTGCGCCTCTGATAGCAGACGGTATATGGTCTGGAATGATGGTGAATTTTATACGCTGTCAAGAATCCTTTCTTCGCCCGCTTCATCTGCTTACGATTTAGGGCTTATAACTGACCAAGACCTTGATTTAATGTATTCTTATTTTTCGCCGTTGTATACTTTTATGCGCAGAATAGAGGATTATAATTATTAAGGTTAAAAACTGAGGATTTGTTTGTATATGCAGGTCTGGGGGCACTTTTTGGCTCGTCCGCGTATTTTGTTTGAATAACTGTTGTAACTTCGGCAGAAAGAGCAAGCCTGATGAGAAAATCCCTGTTCAAATTTGAACAGGGATTTAGTTTTATGCAAATATACGGTTAATATACATAAATAGCTGTATAATATACATTAATTTGAATAAAATCGCTTGACAATCGGTGAAAATCGTGTATAATATCACATTATGAATAAAAAAATTAAAGTTTTTATCGACGGTGAGGTCGGGACGGTGGGATTGAATATCCGTGAACGTCTCGAAAATCAAAACGAGGAAACCCATGATGTTGAGTTACTGCAAATTGGGTCTGAAATGCGCAAGGACGTTTCCGAACGTGCGAAGCTGCTGAACGCAGCGGATTTTGTGTTCTTGTGCCTTCCCGATGAAGAGGCGCGGCGGGCGGTCGCTTTAATTGATGAAACAGGGAACACCCATACAAGGGTGATTGACGCTTCGACGGCACACAGAATCAAGGACGGTTGGATTTACGGTTTCCCTGAATTAGACGGGTTGCAAGCCGAAAAAATCCGAGCTTCGGGGAGGGTTGCCGTTCCCGGTTGTTATGCTTCGGGATTCATCGCTTTGATTAATCCGTTGATTCAAGCGGGGGTTCTGGATAAATCCGAGACGATAAGCTGTTTTGGGATTTCGGGGTATTCCGGGGCAGGGAAGGCGGCAATCGCCGAATATGAGGCGGGGGGGTATTCTGCGGCACGATTGTATGCACTCGCCGGGAAACATAAGCATTTGCCTGAAATGCAGTCGGTCTGCGGGTTGGAATCTCCGCCTGTTTTCATGCCGGTGATTGATACCTACCACAGTGGAATGACAATCAGCATCCCGATTTCAGCCCCGAGGGATGTGTACGTCAAGCATTATAAGAATACGGGAATAAAAATCATGGAAACCGATGATGTTGATTTTCTTCCGACTGATGGGCTTGCAGGCTCGGATTCGATGGAAATCTACGTTTTTCCGAAATCGCTTGTCGCACGGTTCGACAATCTCGGAAAAGGCGCGTCGGGCGCGGCGGTGCAGTGTTTTAATTTAATGAAGGGTTGGAAGTTTGAATAATAGCTCACGGGTCGGTGGCTTCGCCGCCGAGCAGGTGAGCTTGACAGGGTTTCATTTCGGCTTTGTGCCGAGGAAAGGAATGGTCATAAAAATGACTATGTTCAATGAAGTCAAAGTTATTGACGATTACTCCGTCAAGGGATTTAAGGCGGCGGGGATTCATTCCGGGATTCGTAAGAATCCTAATAAAAAAGATCTCGCTATGATTTATTGCGAGAAGAAATGCAATACAGCGGCATTATTCACGACCAACAAGGTTAAGGCGGCACCGATTACTGTCAGTATGGCGAATTTAGCGGATAATCGTGCGCAAGCGGTTATTGTTAATTCGGGGAATGCTAACGCTTGTACGCCGAACGGTCACGAAATTGCCCGGGCAATGTGTGAATTAACAGCAAAATCGCTTGAAATAGATGTACAGGACGTGGTTGTGGCTTCGACCGGGGTAATCGGGCAGGAATTGTCGGTTGCACCGTTCGTGAACGGAATTCCCGCCCTAGTTGATTCGTTGAGTGAAATAGGGTTTTCGGATGCCGCAAATGCAATTATGACCACCGATACGTTTCCGAAACAATCCGCGGTCGAGTTCGAAATAGACGGAAAAACTTGCCGAGTTGCGGGGTTTGCGAAGGGTTCGGGAATGATTAACCCCAATATGGCGACTATGCTTGCATTTATCATGACCGATGTGAGTATCAGCCCGGAATTGCTTAAAGAAACGCTGTCTATAGTTAATGAAGATACCTTCAATGCGGTAAGTGTTGATGGTGATACCTCCACCAATGATATGGTCTGCGTTATGTCTTCGGGATTGGCGGGGAATACGGAAATCATCGGTGATGGCGATGATTGTCAAATATTTCTGCGTACTCTGTATACGGTAATGTTAAATCTTGCGCGGGAAATCGCACGAGACGGTGAGGGTGCGACTAAGTTAGTCGGCTGTATAGTTTCGGGTGCGCCGAATGATTCTTCTGCAAAATCAATTGCGAAGTCGGTGGTTTCGAGTAGTCTGGTCAAGGCGGCATTGGGTGCGGCGGATGCTAACTGGGGGAGAATACTCTGTGCAATGGGTTATGCTGAGGGTGAGTTTGATGTAAATCAAGCCGAAGTAGCAATCGGTTCGGTCGAAAAGAGTATCACTGTCTGCAAAAACGGTACGGGGGTGCCTTTCTCGGAAGAGGAGGCTTACGCTTTACTTTCGGAGAGTGAAATCAGAATATATATCGACCTCCATTCGGGAGAGGGGCACGCAACCGCATGGGGTTGTGATTTAACCGCCGAATACGTGCGGATTAACGCCGATTACAGGAGTTGAAGGAGTTTTATTCGAACATGATTATAAATAACAATACAAGAACGCAGATTCTCAACGAGGCATTACCGTATATTCAACAGTATTACGGTAAAATCGTGGTGGTGAAGTACGGTGGCGCGGCAATGCTCGACGATTCGCTTAAGCAGGCGGTAATGTCGGATATTGTACTGCTTTCACTTTGCGGAATTAAAATCGTCCTCGTTCACGGGGGCGGTCCGGAAATCAACGCCGTACTCGAAAAAGTGGGTAAAGAGCCTAAATTTATAAATGGACTTCGTTATACCGACAAAGAGACCATTGAAATAGTCCAAATGGTGTTGTGCGGAAAGGTCAATAAGGATTTAGTTGAGCTTCTTCACACGAATAAAGGCAAAGCTATCGGGCTTTGCGGACTCGATAACGGACTTTTGCGAACCAAGCAACTTTCGCCGGAGTTGGGGTATGTGGGTGAAATCACGGCGGTTAATCCCGAAGTGATTTACACCGCCCTCGATAACGGATATATTCCCGTGATTGCAACGGTGGGATATTGTTACGAATCGGGGGAAACCTACAATGTCAACGCTGACACGGCGGCTTCCCGCATTGCCTCGGAAATAGGTGCGTCTAATCTGATTCTTATGACCGATGTTAAAGGGATTCTTCAAAATAAAGATGATGAATCTACGCTTGTTCACACGATTGAGGCTTCGGAAGTGCCGTTGCTCAAGAAGCAGGGTACGATTTCCGGGGGAATGTTGCCCAAAGTGGATTGCTGTTTTGAGGCTGTGCGAAGAGGGGTCGAAAAAGCCAACATCATCGACGGCAGGATTCCTCATTCGATATTGTTGGAACTCCTGACCGACAAGGGCGCGGGAACTATGATTGTCAAGTAGGAGTTAGAGGGAGGCAGTTTTCATGAAAAAGTTTGAGTACAGAATCGTACGTTTTGCCGATGAAAAATCGGTTTTCAAGAGTGAAGATGATTTAAACGAACGTTCGCAGTTAATCGTAGAAAAGCTGAATGAACTCGGCGCAAACGGGTGGGAGCTTGTTTGCGTGGCGGAAAATCGTTATCATTTGAAGAAAGAGATTCGCTTGTGAAACCGTTTATAATATATTCGGCAAACACGAAAATCAAATCTGTTTTATGGGGCGTGTTTTTCATTTTATTCGGATTGATTCTTGAAATTGGGATGATAATCCTTTTCATTGAGGAAGGCTTTTCGTTATTAAAAATAATCGGCGTTTTTTTCTTTGCTTTGATTATATCAGCAGGATTTCATTCCATAAATTTAACGAGATATCCGATAGTGTTGTCGGCCGATGAAAAGGGAATACATTATTTCGTGGTTTCGGGCAGGCTCGGGTTCGGCAAAAAAGAAATCTTCGTTTCGTGGAGGGAAATTAAAAAAATAATCGAAAGAAATTTTCTTGAAAAAGGCGATGAAGATTATGAAAATTACGTTGATATATATATCGAGCTTGAAGATGGATGCGGCGGGTTTTCGATTAATTTAAATGATGCGAATATTTCAATGGAAAAAAATGCCGAAATTGTTTCAAAGCTAAATAAAATGAGTAAGTTTTATAAATCGCTTAACCATTAAAAATCCCATCGGATTTTTGTCCGACAAGGAGTATAGGTCGTTATGATAAAAATCAAGCTTTTATTTTTGATTTTAATATCGTTATTTTTGCTTACTGTTTGTTCAAATTCAAATTCGAAACCTTTGAATTCAGATGAGTGGGGCATTTGGGATATCGGATATAATCCCGAAAGATATAACATGACGTTGTGGTTATTTGAAACCGGTTGGTTTAAAGAAAAGACGGAAGAAAATATATTAACGTTATTGCCCGACAGAAACATCAATGAGATAATTGATAATGAGGTAAGCTTTCAAGTAAGATTCCATAATCCAAATTCCATTATTGGAATCGACCCTCACGTAACGATAGGAATACTCAATATTTATTTCGATAACGGCATCGTTGTACGCGCAGAGTATCGGGAACGCAAAAACGCCGATTCCGCATACGATTTAATATTGGAGTGGCAATTTTGAGCAACGGAAGTTACGAGCGGCTCTGCCGTGAGTGTCAAGACTTTCGTTGCGGAGTAATATAATAAGCATTTAAACAAGGAGGAGACCATGACTACAATTGAAAAAACGAATAAACACATCATGCAATCTTACGGCAGACTGCCGTTCGCGCTTGAATCGGGGTCTAACAGCACGGCTAATGCTACAGTCATAGATTTCGGTTCGGGAATCGGCACAAATTCGCTCGGGTACTGTGATTCGGATTGGGCAGAAGCCGTTTGCCAACAAGTGCGGACACTTCAGCACTGCTCAAACTATTATTACAACAAACCCGCTGCCGATTTCGCAGATAAACTCTGTACGATTACCGGGTATACGAATATGTTTATGGGTAATTCCGGGGCGGAAGCGAATGAATGTGCGATTAAGCTTGCACGGAAGTACAGCTACGATAAGTACGGGAAAAATCGCCATAAAATTGTAACCCTCGTGAATTCGTTCCACGGGAGAACTCTCGCTACACTTTCGGCAACGGGGCAGGCGAATATGCACGACTTCTTTTTCCCTTTTGTTGAGGGGTTCATACACGTTGAAGCGAACAACACGGTGGATTTAGCCGAGAAACTCAGCGATGATGTCTGTGCCGTCATGATTGAGTATGTTCAGGGAGAAGGTGGGGTTGTTCCGCTTGAACAGGGATTCGTGGATTTGATTTATATGCTTTGTGCCGAAAAGGATATTCTTGTAATTGCCGATGAAGTCCAGACAGGGGTGGGACGAACCGGAAAATTCCTCGCAGGGGAGCATTACGGAAAATCAGCAGATATAACCACAATGGCGAAGGGACTGTTCGGGGGTCTCCCCGCCGGGGTTTGTTTAGCCAACGAAAAATGTTCGGGTGTGCTGACGGCGGGGACTCACGGTTCGACTTTCGGGGGGAATCCGGTGGTTATGGCAGGGGGGCTTGTTGTCCTTGACAAGGTCGCACAACCGGCGTTCGCGGACGAAGTCACTGCGAAAGGCGAATACATTCGCGAAAGGTTGGGGTGTTGCAGCGAAGTCGTTTCTATTGACGGATTGGGGCTTATGCTCGGGATTAATCTCAAGACCAAAAAGGCGGCGGACGTTTTGCAATCCTCACTCGAAAAAGGTCTCCTTGTCTTGACCGCAAAAGAAAAAGTACGGCTGTTGCCGCCGTTGAACATTACTTATGAAGAAATTGACAGAGGATTACAAATATTGGAGGAAATTCTAACATGAAACACCTATTAAAAATGCTCGACTTAACGTCGGAGGAAATCATCGAAATTTTGAACCTTGCCGACCAACTCAAATACGAGAAGAAGCACTCTATTCCTCATACGTTGCTGAAGGGCAAGACACTCGGAATGATTTTCGAGAAGTCTTCTACCCGGACGCGTGTGTCGTTTGAGGCGGGAATCTATCAACTCGGCGGTCAGGGACTGTTCTTGTCTTCGCAGGAATTGCAGATGGGGCGCGGTGAACCGATTCAAGACACGGCACGCACATTGTCGCGTTATATAGACGGGATTATGATTCGCACCTACAAGCAGGATGACGTGGAGAAACTCGCTACTTTTGCGGGGATTCCGGTTATCAACGGGCTAACCGATTTTGCGCATCCTTGCCAGGTTTTAGCAGATTTGATGACCATTCGTGAATATAAGAGTAAATTTGAGGGATTGAAAGTCTGTTATATCGGTGACGGTAATAACATGGCGAATTCGCTGACGGTGGGTTGTCTGAAAGTCGGTATGAACGTCTCGCTTGCTTGCCCGACGGGTTATCAGCCCGACCCGAGCGTTCTCGATTTTGCGAAAAGCTATCCTAATTTTGAACTGTTTAGCGAACCGCTTAAAGCCGTTCAAAATGCTGATGTCGTGATTACAGATGTGTGGGCTTCTATGGGAATGGAAAGTGAAGTCGAAGCACGTCGATTGGCGTTCAAGGGGTATCAGATTAACCATGAATTGCTTGGTCACGCTAAATCGGATGCAATCGTCTTGCATTGTCTCCCTGCAAAACGCGAGGAAGAAATCACTGCTGCTGTCATGGAAGAACACGCAAATGTGATATTCGAAGAAGCCGAAAATCGTCTCCATGCGCAAAAGGCGGTCATGGTAAAATTGATGGGATGATTAGCAGATTGCTCAAATATGCCTATGATTGGCAGGTTGTCCGTGCGCGAATACAAAGTGATAAGGTCGTGTCGGCATTTCTGCCGGAGGGTGAAGTCCTTCGGTGGAGCGGTCGCCCCGGCTTTGTCGCTACGTTTAATCGCTATGAGTTTTTTGCCGGGGTTGCCGTCACTGCGATTATCACTTTCATTTCGGTGGTTCTTCTCTGGCACCCTCCGAGTACGAGTACACCGTTTTCCTCATATATAGAGGTAAGCCTCCCCCCGGAAATCATAGCAGTGATGGTGGCGTTCTTCATGAGTATGATGTTGCTCTTCATAGGGTGGGTGAGGCAGATTTATCGCTACATGAGGACACTCACCGTATATTATGCCGTTACCGATTTGCGTTTGCTTATTTTCAAGAAAAAGAAAATCATTGCCGAATTGCCGATTGAGTCGGTTCGCAGTGTTGCAATCTCGCTTAAAAGCAAATTCTACGGTAACGGAACACTCGTGTTTAATCAAGGGGAAGATTTTTTCGAGAACCGAAACAAAAACGCAAACGTGATTGAATCACCTCCGAATCATAGGGAAGTCTTCGCTTTTTTTAATGTTTTGCAGGCCGAACGTGTTTTTCTGAAAAAATAATTTTATTTTTTTCGAAAAAACGCTTGACAAATCCAAAAAAAGCGTGTATAATGCTTATTGTTGTGTTGAATATAAGGTAACACCGCAGGGTAAGTCCTGCATTCTCGACCCTTACAGGAGAGAGAGTCGTTCCAAGGAGCGGGGTATTACACCCTTACTTTCAATAAGTTGCGGATGTAGCTCATCCGGTAGAGCGCCACCTTGCCAAGGTGGAGGTAGCGAGTTCGAGCCTCGTCATCCGCTTAAAAATAAAAATCCCTGTTTTAAAACAGGGATTTTTATTTTTACTATACTCTAATAATTATCCGGAATTCGTTAATTTAAACGTGATGAGCATTTCAATGCCTTCGCCGAGATTATTATACCGGACTATATTCACGACTACTTCGTCACCGACGTTTTTGTCCTTGATTACGCTTTGTATATCTGCAACAGTCTCAACGCTTTGCCCGTCGATTTTGATGATTATATCGCCCCTGGATAATCCCTGTGCGGCAGCATCGGAATCCGGGCTGACCGTTTCAACGAAAAGCCCCGCTTCGACCGTGATTCCGTAGGCGGCACGGTTATACTCATTGACTTCCATAGCGGTAATTCCTAATCGCGCACGAGAGAATACCAACCCATGCTCGACTAATTCGGATATGACTTCTTGTGCTTCGTCAATCGAAATAGCGAACCCAAGATTGTCAATCCGCGAACCGTAAACGATTTTTATGTTTACGATTCCGACAACGTTTCCGTACATATCGAACAGCGGACAACCGGAATTACCGGGGTTTAATGCCGTATCAGTCTGAATCGAGGGGAGCATATATGCGTTCTCTTGTAAATCTCGTTGCAGACCCGAGACTATTCCCTGTGTCATGGTTTTGACGAAGCCGAGCGGGTTTCCGATTGCCGCTACTGTCTGACCGATTTTCAGCTCACTGCTGCGACCGACCCTCGCGAATTTGAACCCCTCTTTCCTCTCGATTTTCAAGACGGCTAAATCGGTAGGACGGTCTTGCCCGATTACCTCTGCTTCGTATTCGTGTTGAAGAGAAGAGTCCTCGTAATCATCCACTACTACAATGACCTTATCTGCATTTTCGATTACGTGGGCGCAGGTGATGATGAATCCGTCTTCTGATGTGATTACCCCGCTACCGATTATGTCGGACGTTTCACGACCGTTCACGAGTTTAATTCCGACCACCGTGTCACCTAATTCCTCGAAAAGCTCTGTGCCGTTCATCTCCCGCTCGGTCGAACCTGCCGTGGTTATATTCGCCAGGGTGAAGTTGGTTATTTTTTTCGCAGATGAATCCGACCGATTATTAGAATCCCCGTTGCGACCGCCCGAATTGCTCTCGACTATATTTGCAATTTCGATAATCAGTTGCGAACTGCCGAATCCGATTGCGCTTCCGCAAATCACCGTTGCTAAACAGGCGGCAATGACCACCCGCAGTTTGCCTTTTTTCTTGATGTAGGGCTGTTGCTTGTTCTCGATTTTGTTTTCAGGATTATTTTCCATTTTGGTGTACTCCTTCTATTTTTAAGTAGTCGTTTTCAACGACTGTATTCAAACTTAATCAGCAGAGAAAATCCTTCCAGTCCGACGGGAATCCCAGAACGTCCGGTTGGGTTATATCAGAATACTCATCGAATAATGCTTCCATGACTGCAACGAACGATTTCGTCCATTTTTCGCGGGTGTCGGCATTTTTGTGAAGTGTTTTTATGACCAACAGATAATCGAACAGCTTGTCTCCCATCTCGTATTCTCGTGGTTGGGTGATTTCGAGCGGTTTTAGTTCACGGGACAGCGGATTCGCGTAGAGTCGGTTATAATGCGCACAGTGATTTCGTAAATCGGCGAGACCTTGAAGCCAATTTTCGATTATACGATGGTCGAGATTAAAATAATAGTCGGAAATGGCGCGTTTGTCGGCGATTTTCAAATCTTGATAGAAAAATACGAGCATACCGAAGCTGAACATCTCCATCATAACCCACAACGGAAATTCCCCTTTGTGTTTATCGTTGTAGTGACGAACAAAAACCAGGTTAGCGTTCTTGCTAATCATATGCCCAATCTTGCTCATGAAGGCTCTATGATTATGTCTTCGGTCGAACGAGTCACCGTTGCGGTAGCCGACTGCACCGTAGCGGACAGCGTGATAGTTCGATATCGCCGCACGGACGGCGATTTCTATTTCCTCCAATGCAACCAGAATTACGTTTCTGAGCTTTCTGTCAAAGTCATAAATTCGAATCGTATCTTCGAAACGGGTACCTTCTTTATAATGTTGCCCGTTTTCTTCCAGAAAAACCGCGGAATAATGAATCAGCCGATAATAATTTATCGTTTCAAGGGTTTCATAGGCTTTTTGTGTGTCGGCGATTAACATTCGACGTTCTTGAAGTTTTCTCACCTGCTCCGAAATTGTTGCCGGTGATTTCAACGAATCGGCTTCAATAAACCGCGACGTATCTTTCATATTGACTCCCTTTTTTCCAAAACCGCCCTCACAAAATTTTTCTTTCCTTTTTGCACGATTACAAAATCTTCAATCTCGATGTTTGCGTTTACATCGCTGACTTTTTCACGGTTTATGCTGACCGCACCTTGTTCGACCGATGTACGCGCTTCCCTTTTTGATTTACACAATCCCGAAATGACGAGCAAATCGAGAATGTTGATTTGTTCGTCTGAAACGGTAACGGTTGGCATATTTTCGTCAACCCCTCCGCTCGCGAACACGGCTTTCGCCGCCTCAAGGACTTTTGCCGCTTCTTCTTCGCCGTGAACCATCTTAGTTAATTCGAATGCCAGCAATTCTTTTGCAGAGTTGAGTTCTACTCCCGACAGTGTACGTTCCATTTCTTCGATTTTTTCTATAGGAACGAACGTCATTTTCTTCAAGAGCATGATTACGTCGGCATCGTCCACGTTTCGGAAGTACTGGAAGAAGTCGTAAGGCGGGCATCTGTCTGCATCAAGCCAGATTGCGCCTTTCTCCGTTTTGCCCATTTTCTTGCCTTCTTTTGTGGCTAACAGTGCGAAAGTCATGGCGAAAGCTTCACCCTGTTCGGTGCGGCGGACTAAATCCGCACCCGCAAGAATGTTCGACCATTGGTCATCCCCGCCGAGTTGCAGTTTCACGTCTTTCGTGCGGTATAAATGCAGAAAATCATAACTCTGAAGAAGCATATAGTTGAATTCCAGAAAGGTTAATCCTTTTTCGAGCCTTGTTTCAAAGCACTTAGCGGTCAGCATCTTATTGACCGAAAAATGTCTGCCAACATCTCGCAGGAATTCCAGGTACCTAATTTCCAGAAACCAGTCGCCGTTTCTTACGATTTCGGATTTTCCTTCGCTGAAATCAAGGAATCGGGACATTTGCCGTCTGAAACATTCGGCGTTATGCGCGATTTGTTCGTTGTCAAGCATCTTGCGCAACGAATCCTTACCGGAAGGGTCGCCGATAAGCGTGGTGGCAGTCCCTAAAAGCGCGATAGGGTAATGCCCGGCTTTTTGAAGTCTCTGCATTGTAATCAGTTGCAGCATATGCCCGACGTGGAGAGAATCCGCCGTCGCATCGAATCCGACGTAGAACTTCACCGGTTTGCCGGAGTCCAGCAACTCCTCTATTTCTTTTTCGTGGCTCATCTGCGCAATGAGACCCCGACGTTGTAATTCAGCAAAAATACTCATAATTATTATTTCCTTCCTGAGCCGTGAAAGGCTCCATTAAACTGCGAATTTATACAGCAGTTTCTCGGCGAGTTTACGCATAGATTCTATATCCTTATAATTTGCGACACAGAACGGTGTGTGAATATAGCGGCAGGGGGCTGAAATTGCGATTGTGCGGATTCCCCCCGCTGATTTGTGAAAAACACTCGCATCGTTTCCGCCTACGATTTTGCTCTTAGTTTGAATTAGCAGATTGTTTTCTTTAGCAGTTTCGAGTGTTATGTTATACAGTCCTCTGTCATAAGCTGTGCCTTTATCCATGAATCCTACAACTGCACCTTTGCCTAATTCGCAGACCATGTCTTCCTCGGCAACCCCCGCCGTGTCACAAGCGGTCGTAGCTTCCAGGACTATGCAGATATCGGGTTCAATATTGAATGCCGCCGCCGCCGCACCCCTGCACCCGATTTCTTCCTGTACGGTGAAGGCGAAAACACAGTCATAGTTAAGTGAACTCTTCAGCAGGTCGAGCATGATTGCGCAACCTAATCGGTTATCGATTGCTTTTGAGCGTAACAGCCTGTCTTCGTGACTTTCGAGGTTTTTGTAATTCTCGATTTCCTCGAAACAGCTGACGAAATAGCAGTAATCCCCCCGGCTTACAAGATTTTCCGCTTCCGATTGGGACGAAACACCTATATCAATCATCAAGTCTTCGATTTTAGGTTGCTTGTTTTTTTCTTTGGTGTTCAGCAGATGAATCGGTTTACCTGCAATCACGCCGACTGTTCCGTTGTCGAAGACAATCCGTCTGCCGAAGACCGTATCGGAGTTAATCCCTCCTACCGTGTCAAACCGCAAGAATCCTTCTTTCGTGATGTCGGTGATTATAAACCCCACTTCATCCATGTGGGCGGCAAACATGAGCGTTTTTTCGGGTGTGTGCCTGCCTTTTTTGTATACCAGCAAATTCCCCAACGAATCACGACGAACCACTAACCCGGTAACTCCGTGAGATTCTATGCTGCTGACCAGGAAATCGGCAACCCGGTCTTCGTCCCCGCTTGCCCCGTTTATTTCACATAGCTGTTTCAATAAATCAATCATTTCGTTCCCCTCGATTTTTGATAAATTCGGCAAGTAATTTTCCTGCCGATTCAATATCCGATAAATCCACCGTTTCAACCGGGGTGTGCATATATCGCAACGGAATACTTACCAGTGCCGTCTTGATTCCGCCTTTTACGATGGTAATTGAGTCGGCATTAGTCCCGCCTGTG